>JAGKWS010000100.1 GCA_021151685.1 Chitinophagaceae bacterium | reverse complement strand
GTATGTGGGGGCGTAGTTTATGTTGTCGCGGGTTGCCAGTGGCATTTGGGCAACGCCCTTCGGGGGTGTGTCCTGTGTGTACGTTCTCCCCCCGGTCATGCCAGGAGCTATTATTGGGGTAGCCCTTCGGGCTAATGTTGTACGCAATAAGAAGTATTGTATTGGCGTGTTATGTGTTGTGCCCAAAGGGCAGCCCCAATGATAGCCCCGTGCACAGCACGGGGTAGATGAAAGAATAGAGTTCAAAACCCCAACGGGGTTGCCTGTTGTAACATCTATATATCGGCAGATTTAATGTTGTTCTGGTCGCAGATGAAGTTGGGGAACCGCCGGACGGAATCCGGCTACCTCGACTGCCGTAGGCAAGAGCCAAAGGCAAACTATTATTTTTTATTTTAGTAAGCTACGGCTGATTTGGGTTCGTCAATCTGAAGATTGACTGCCGCCATGACGTAGTCGGAAACTACGCCAAACTATTATTTGATACTACGGCCAACATGGAGAATGTAAGAAAATATGTGCTGTATTGGTCATCTGGCAGGTGGGGGGGGGGAGTTACACCACTATGTTTGAACTTCAGTACTTCGAATTCCGTTCGCAAACGGCGTCCTATCGTTAGTTCCGGATGCCCTTCGGAACATCCGGAACAACATAGTAAAGTGGGCTACCTGACGACCCAAGCTGCGTACGGTTACCGCCCATGATTTTTTGTGGACATCGAGCCCTACATAAAATTTCTGACCGCTGAAGTCAATAGAATTTTCGAAATTTGATACTGGCATAGTGCATGTATTTTTAATTCACCATAATTAGCGAAACCTCGGGTTATAGCATACCAAATTAAAATTACGGCTCCCGATTTTGTCAGGATGACCGTCATACTGCACTATGCTTTTCTTACATAATTACTTGCTTCTCTGCAGGCAGTGGGAAAAACACTCTCGCCAATAAAGGTTAGGCAATAAATTCACTAAAAAAGGGTGTTTTTCCCGGTAAAGCGAATTAGCAGATATGTTTAATTTTATTTCTTGATACAAGTTAAGTTTACGATTTGCATGGCTTGGACGAGTAAATTGCCGGATTGCAGCTTTCGTCTTGAAATTGTACAAAACAGTTAATTCGAAAAATTAGGAATCAATAAGAATGTAAAATAGGTATGCATGGGCAAGAAGTACAGAAGTCTAAGGTCGCAAAGAAGGGAGATACTCAGAAAAACAGAAACTGATTTTAAGAACAAACCAGAAAAAATTCTGTATTCCTTTAAGTACATTTTCACAAAAGAGGATAGAAGTAAGGCATTGTGGAAATTGACATCTAATCAAAGAGCGATAGTTTTCGGCTTTCAATTACCCAAAACTTTCAGTGAACTAAGGAAAGGAGGAGTAACATACTATCACGATGATTATCTCAAAGAGATAGAATGGTATTGTAATGAGATCCTAATTTATTATAATCAAATTAACTCTTTTCTTATTTACGAAGTGGAATTTGAAAAGTATTTCTTATTAGGGGACTATGAAAGTGCTACTGCCATACTCGATAAAATAGAAAATGAGATTTGCATTTCACATTGGTTAATTGAAAAGAGGCTTCTAGTTGCTGAGTATGAGGCAAGTTTTCAAAAGGGTAAAGAAGTACTGGCTAATATTGTTAGTGAAGAAAATGAAATATTAACCAATATTTTGGCTCAATATTCTAGCACTAGGTTCGAAAAGGACATTTCACCACGCAAGTCATATAATATTATTTCTGCATTTACGGATAAGCATAGTACGAAGATTCAAAACTATCTAGTATTCAAGCTTAAATTCTTTGACAAACTCAACCACCAAAACAAAGGTGCAATTCTAAATATTGATAATGCTTCTTCAATAATCGACAAATACAGATCATTTCTTACGACTGTGAAATTGTCGGTAAGTGAATCAACAATACCTAATGATCTATTAGAGATTCTTCGAAAAGAGTTACCAGCTTTATCAGCGAAAATTAGGGATACGGAATTAGACAAGATAATATCGATTCTGGGCATTAATCAAATAAATATATCGGACTCAACAAAGAGTTTTGTCAATATCTTGGATTTATACGTTGAAGAAAAATATGAAGACGTAATTGAAGCATGCAAAATATTCATGCCAAATAATCCTGCAATTCTTGAGTTGTACGAAATTTTTGTTCGTGCCAGCATAAATATCGCAATGGAGGTGCAGAATCCGTTCCCCGAAAAATCCATAGCAAATGCAATTTTAGAGAATTATAGTCATATTGTCAAGAAAGACGGCGAAACAAATGCGTCTTTTCAAAATGCAACAAAACACTTCTACTCAGTTCAGAATAGTGCATGGTGTTACACTCTATTTTCTTTCATAAATTTCGAAAGGTCGATTTATGACAATTCATTTAAGTATTCAAGATGTGGTTTAATTCATGGGCAATATGTAAATCCTCTCTTGTCCGTTTACCACACAGACTTAGAAAGTTCTTTGTATTTTCTAGAATTCTTAAAAGAGGCACTTCCAGAATCGCTCGTAATAGATTTTTGGCAAAAATTCAACTATGCATATCGACAAGGTGATTTTTCTCAGATATTTCTTTGGGAATCGAAATCGTTTCGACACAATTTGTATTTCATTCGTGCGCTTCAGTTTGTTGGTTTACACGAGGAAGCTATTGAAAAAGTTGATGCGTTATTGAATAACGAATCTTTTTCGAGACACCTTTTGATACAACATAACTATGAGGATGTTTTGTATCTTAAGTTTGTTTCAACGCTCATATTGGGCGATTATGAAGAATCAATAAATTTAGCGACGGGAATTGTTATTAAGAATCCAAATGTTCATAATAAATTTCATTACGAATCGCTCTTTAGAATAATACTTGACTCTAGTGACGACGCTCTATATAGAAATATTAGTTGTGTTATCTTGTTAAATCAATATCAACAATCTAATTCAAGTATTTGGATAGCATTTGATAATTTCCTTTGTTCATATGGGTTAGATTATCCGCATGAATTAGGCAGTTGCAGAGAGATGTTTGATAGGAACAAACTGATATATTTCTTAAGGAATATTGCTAAACAGGACGTGTACTATTCCTCACACAATTACGAAAGTCAAGATGACCTTGACAACGAACGAATAGAAGTTTGTCTCTTACTTGCCGAAATCGACCAAGATAATATCGAAGAGTACTATAGCGAAATTTCTGAGATTACTCGAGCGCAACTCATAAGGAAAGGCATCAAGCAAATAGATGAGAGTAGGATTTATGTTGATGTCAAGGGGATAAAAAAATCTCTAGACAAGGATTTAAGAGAGAATTTTATTAGGAGCCAAAATTTATTGAATGTTCCATTAGACCAGCTTGATAAAATAATAGAAAATAGTGGACGAGTAGTTATTCCGTACTATAGTAAAAGCTATGACAATAAAAATGAAATTACAGATCTTAATATCAAACTCACTAGTTTCTCGCGATTTGAAATTTTTGTAGATTCTTTTTACAAAATCAGGGACAAATTTATTGCAAGTAATGAATTTGGAATTGATACCTATTTGAGTATGCGTATTCGACATGGAACGCTCTTGGGTGAGATACGAAGCGTATTTGAGAATTTCAATTTGATTACCAAAAAAGACTCTGCAACTGGAAACTATTTACCGAATTCATATTGGCTTAGTAAATTCAGTTTTAATAGCACAAATATTGAATCGGAATTTAATAATATTTTTAGTGAATTGTCACTACAAATAGATGACTCTTCAGACGAGTTTAAAAATAAAATCCTTCAAATCAAAACGGAAAGCAAAGCATCTGATGGGCTATTTGATTATTCGTTTTCTTCTGACGACCTTTTTAAGTTGTTTAGAATGAAAATGGCAGATATCAATAATTATGATGATTTTTACGATGCAATGATAGATGTATTATGGGAAAAGACCGAAATGAATTTGGCGAATGTGCGGTATTATATCTCTACAGTGCTCAAGCCCAAAGTGGATAGATTCCTGTCAACATCTAAGCTTGAAATTGAGAAACTAATTTCTCGTCTTCAATACCCGACAATTAATGAATTAATAAGGGAGATTACGTCTTGTCAAACTTCTATAAGTGTGGAGTTTGATAAAATATCTCAGTGGTTTCAACGTACTAATAACAAGAATATAAATGACTTTACCATAGAATTGCCAATTAATGCGAGTTTGAGCGCTATAAGGAGATTATATCCTACATACTCTACATTGTCACCGAGTTTGAGTGTTAACGCAAATACTATTTTCGACGGTGAGTTTTTTGCAAACTTTACAGATATATTTCAAATTTTATTACACAATATTATCAAACATTCACACCTCAATCCAACGGATCTATGTTCGTCAATAAATGTTTTTGAAATTGATAAAGGGCTTCAAATAGTTACAAAAAGTAATTTTGATCGCGATAGAGATCTTCGTGAAATGAATGAGATAATAGTTGCTACAAGTAAACAATTGGCAACAATTGAGACAATAGAAAAAACTAGAAAAGAGGGTGGCACAGGGTTCCTAAAAATCAAGAAAATACTACAAACCGATTTATTACGAACAAAATACACAATTCAGTTGTTCCCTGTTGACGAGAATCGAGTTTTTCATTCTGAAATAATATTTGAAATTGAAAACCTTCAAAAAAATTAGAAAATGAAATTCTTAATTGTAGAAGACGATACGAATAAAGTAAGAGGAATATCTGCTTTCTTGAAAGAGAATTTCCCAAATGCGCAATACCAAATCAGGAAGTCGTACCAGTCGGGACTCAAAGCTCTGTACACTGAGATATTTGATATAGTATTATTAGATATGCAGCTGCCAACATTCGATATACAGTCAGGTGAAGATGGCTACAAGTTCAGAAAATTAGCAGGAATGGACATTCTTCAGGAATTAAAGCGGAAGAAGAAGAGGATTAGAATTATAATCGTAACTCAGTTCGAGACTTTTGGCGAGGGAGATAGTTACATAGAACTATCGAATTTGAAAACACTACTTAAGCAAGAGTTCCCTGAAAATTACATTGATACTGTTTATTACAATCCTTCACAATCAGGCTGGAAGCTTGAGTTAAGAAATATAATCCAAAAGACTGTTTAGTATGATTGAGATACTTATTGTAGACGACAATGCAAAGAAGATAAAAGATTTAAGGAATTTAGTTGAGGGCATTCCTGAAATAACGACGTATGACATTGCATCAGACGTCGTTACCGCAAACGCCTATCTGCAAAAAAAGCACTATGACTTATTAGTTTTAGACATAAATATTCCTCAAAGATTGGGTGATACGCCACTTCCCCAAAATGGTTTGGATTTTTTAAGATCTCTGAACAAGTCTTTGCGCCTTACAAAACCTGCTAATATCATTGGATTAACCGAATTTGATGAAAATCTGGTAAAATTTCAAGTCGATTTTCAAAAATCACTGTGGCTTTTAATTAAGTATGATTTGGCAAACAATGATTGGGAGGTACAAATTAAAGAAAAAATTAACTATTTAATACAATCTAAGAGAGATTTATTGAATTCTCCGCAAGTTGCGTTTCAATATGATTTAGCAATTATTACGGCGTTGCGGCATACTGAATTTGAAAGCGTTCTAAATTTAGATGGGCATTGGGAATTGAAGAAATTAGCAAATGATACATCTGATTATTACACTGGTACATTCAAAAGTGGTGATAGAATTGTAAAGGTTATTGCTTCTTTTGCTCCACAAATGGGTATGGTAGCATCATCAGTGCTCACAATGAAAATAATAAGCAGCTTTAGGCCAAAGTATGTCGCAATGTGTGGGATATCAGCTGGAATAAAAGGTGGCAGTAACTTTGGAGATATTTTAATTGCCGATTTGTCATTTGATAGCGGCAGCGGTAAGGTCAAAAAAAGCACAGAGGGAAAAGATACTTTTGAGCCAGATTATAAAGTGTTAGCACTCAGCACTGATTTAAGAGATGAATTTCTCTCTTGTCAAGGGAATAGAGAGTACTTAGACGAAATAAAACGAAAATGGCCTTCTGACAAACCGCAAACTGACCTAGGCATACATATTGGACCACTTGCAACTGGTGCGCACGTTGTTCAAAATTTAGATATCGTAGATGACATACAGGGACATGCGCGAAAACTAATTGGCTTAGATATGGAAACTTATGCAGTTTTCTACGCTGCAAACAATTGCACAAAACCACGCCCCAAAGGTGTATTTTCTGTCAAGTCAGTTTGCGACTTTGCAGACTCTACAAAAAATGATACGTATCAAAAGTATGCTGCTTATACAAGTGCGAATTTCTTGTATCATTTTGCCCTAAATAAATTGAACTTTGAATAATTTCAATTAGTGGTTGCTTGGACTTTGGGGATTTGAGTAATCTCGGATAACTTTTTTCAGTTATCATAAAGTTCATAATCGCCAAACGCAACGATCATATAATGCTGCTTTTAATGCTCCTTCCACTCAGCTCATTTTAACAGATAGCATACAACCCACAAAAAAAGCCCGCCAATCAAAGATCAGCGGGCTTTTGTAGTTCGACTAGGATTCGAACCTAGACAAACAGAGTCAGAGTCTGTTGTGCTACCGTTACACAATCGAACTGTGTTGTGTTGTAACAGGGTGCAAAAGTAGTGGTTTTATGTTGTTTTCAAAATTTTTGAGGCTGCCATCACGTATTTTTTTTGTGATGGCAGCCTCGTTTTTTTGTATTGGTTTTAAACAGGTTCTTAGAATGCGCGGTTGATGCCCACTACATAGCGCAGGGCCACATAGTCGCTGTTGCCAAATGGCGGCCTGTTGAGGAATACAGGGAAGTCTACCCGTATGGTAAGTGGCTTGGCTTTTTCGAACACGCCCCACTTTTTGATGGTGAATGCACAACCTGCACCGGCATCGGCATGCAGGGTGCTCCATGTGCTGGTAGGGGTGGTAATGCGGAAGTTGTAGGTAGGGTAGCTGCTCAGCTCCATCACACCCGCATCGGCAAAGGCATACACATCGGCATGCAGCCAGTTGCGGGTAAATTTAGGCCGCCATTGCAGGTAGTTGCTGATGCCTACTTCCAGATTGGCCCCTGCGCCGCTGCGGCCCTTGTAGCCGGTAAGCAGGCCATTGTTATGCTCGTCGGGCGCAAAGTAGCCTGCATAGCCACGCAGATTGAGCCCGCCGCCCTGCTGCCAATGGTTGACATCGTAGAGCGATGTACCACGCCAGTCGTTGGGGGTAAAGCCAATAGAGCGGGTGTATTTGTCTTCCATCTGCTGCTCGGGGTTGGCACCACCCATGTATAGCATGCTTTCGTAGGGCATTTGCCTGCCAAGGCCCCAACGGCCCATAAAGCGGGTACGAATCTCCAGTTTGTCGAGCATAGAATAATTCACTGCTTCCAGTTGGGTGTACGAGTAGCTGAATGGCAGGCCATCCTTGGCCATAAACGGTGCTCTGGCACTGATGGTGTAGCGGCCACTGCCGTGCAGGTACTGGTAGTTGTGCGTCCATGCGGCATTGATAGAGTTGTTTTTGCGGCCGGGTACGCTGCTCCACTCCAGCGGGTCGGCCAGATAGTTGAGGTCGTTGGTGGTGGGTCGCCACATCATCTGGCCCCATAGCTGCACGGTGTTTTTGTCGTCGTGCAGCCAGTTGAAGCCCGCACGGTTGTACCACAAACCATCGAGATAGCGGCTGTTTACCTGCATTTGCAGGCGTGGTTTGCTGCGGCTGATGGGCGACAGATAATTGACGCTGTAGTTCACGGGTTTGTAGCGGTCGTAGTAGCCCTCGCCCTTGAACGACTGATAATCGGCACCCTGTAGTACGTGGGTATTCCACCACACGCTGGCATCGAGCTTGTAGAGCGATGCAAAGTAGTCGCCCTCTACGTGTACGCCTGCCTTTATACCGTCTATGGGGTTCCACCACAGATCGGGGCGGGCATACAGGCGGTAGTGTTTGCGGTCGGTTGGGTTATTGAGACCACCATCCAGTTTCCACTTTACCGCCAGCGGGCTTATGAGCATACCGCGCGTTTTGTAGTTGTCGGTCATGTTGCGGTCGGCAAGGCGCATGGTGGTATCTATCTGCACATGGCGTATGCCACCGGGCACCTGTATGTGGGCCTCATAGTCTTCGTGCAGCTTGCCCCAGCCCGTCCACTTGGGCAGGGTAGTACCCGTGGTGGTCTTTTGGAACCATGTATTGGGTATGGTATAGTTGTACTGGCTGCCATTGCGGGCGGTAACGGTAAAGTCTATGGGCATTTGCATTTCGCCACGACGCTTGAAGCGAACGGCAAAGCTATCGGTACCGTTTATTTTGCGAATGCGGCCAATGCCATAGTCCAGCGTCTTGGTTGTTTCGAACCACTGGTCGAAGAACCACGAGAGGTCTACCTTGGTGTACTGTATCATAGATGCGCGGAAATCCTCGAAGTAGGGGTGTGCAAACTTCCACTGGTCGAAGTAGTGCTTCATGGCCTGGCTAAAGAGCGTATCGCCCAGTACATATTGCAGGTTGTAGAGCATGCTGGCCGTTTTGTAGTACACCATGCCATAGCCGCCACCGTGTGCCAGTGCGCTGCTAAAATCGTCGGAATGGGTATTGATGGCCACCTCGCGCTGGTTGAGCGCAGCCGATGAATAGGCGTTCAGCACGCGGAGGTCCAGCACATTGATGGGTTCGGCAAAGCGGGCGCGGTAGCGCGATTTCGGTTTGTCGGTCACCAGATCGTTGCCATCTATGGCACGCAGCCCCCATGCGGTAAGGAATTGGGTAAAGCCCTCGTCCATAGCGGCACGGTAGGTTTCGTTGCTGCCCACCTGTCCGTAGAACCAGTTGTGCGCTATCTCGTGTACCAGCAAGCCACGGTAGCCGGGGTCGCTGCCGCCATCCAGCGTGAGCATGGGGTATTCCATACCATCGGCGGCATCGGCTGCCACCATTTTGGGGTAGCAATAGTGGCCAATGTCCTCGGAGAATGTTTTGATGATTTTTGCCACATATTCGGGTGCGTTTTGCCAGCCGGCAGCGTGTGGCTCTTGTACTATGGCTACACATTCTATACCCTTCCAGTAGGTGGTGCCTATGCGGTAAGAAGGGTCGGCCGTGAAGGCGAAATCGTGTACGTTGTTGGCTACAAAGTGCCATTTCTTGCGTTCGCCCTTTACGTAGGGTATGATGGTAGTGGGCGTGTCGCTGCTTTTTTTGGTAGCAAAGTTCTTCAGATCCAGCTTGGCGCGCAGGTCGTCGGGCAGTACTTCTTTACGGTTTTCCAGCTCGCCACTGGCCTCTACTATGTAGTTGCTCGGGAAGTCGAGTGTGACATCGAACAGGCCATAATCGCCATAGAACTCGCGGTTCAGGTGCTGATACGTATCCCAACCGTGCATACGGTCGTATACCGACAGTTTTGGGAACCACTGGCAGCCGTTGTAGTGTTTGAAGCCCCATGCAGTATACATCTTCATACGGCGACGGGTTTCGCCCCTGTCGTAGTAGGTGTTGAACTTCATGCTGATGGTAGTCTTAGCCCCTGGTGGTAGCGGGGCAGGGAGGTCTACCTTCATAATGGTATTATCGAGCGTGGTAATGGTAGGTTTGCCATCGGCCAATATGTTCTCCAGCACTATACCCAATCCGCCGGCCTCGTACTTGCCCATTCGGGCATTTACGTTATTAGCAAGTTCCAAATCGCGCAGGTAAGATCCTTTTATGAACGCGTTCTGGTAGAGGTGAAAGTATACGTAACGGAGCGTATCGGGCGAGTTGTTCCAATAGGTAAGTACTTCGTTGCCCTCTATTACATTGGTTTCTTCGTTGATGCGGGCATCAATTTTGTAATGCACGTCCTGTTGCCAATACGCCTTATCGGGCTTGCGGTTTTGCCAATAATATGGATTGGTAGTGGCTCTGTAGGCGTTATCGTTCAGTTGGGCGTTACATTGCGCAGCAATGAAAATGCCCAACAATGTGGTTACCGGCCTTAAAGTCATGAGTAGCAATTGTTAGTTTGTGCGTAAAAGTATCATTTTATCTGCAACCCACCTTCACCCTGTTGGGGTATGTTGGTGTAGCATTTTCAGGTATCTGTACCTGTATGGGCACCATATACCAAAAGAATGTACGCCATAATGGTATGGTGCCTACTTTTGTGGTGTTCATGAAAGGGAAAGTCTATAAGTCGACGGGTAGCTGGTACACGGTAAGGGGCGAAGATGGTGCGGTGTGGAGTGCCCGGATAAAGGGAAAGTTGAAGATAGATGAGGAAATATCATCTACCAACCCCATAGCGGTGGGCGATACTGTGGAGTTTGAGCCTGAGGACGAGGCGATACATACCGGCATCATAAGCGGGGTGTGCCCACGGCATAACTATATGGTGCGCATATCGCCCCACAACCCGGGGCAGAAGCACATTATTGCGGCCGATATAGATCTTGCCCTGCTGGTGGCTTCTATTGCCGAGCCGCGTACTTCTACAGGCTTCATAGATCGTTTTCTGGTAACAGCAGAGGCCTACCACATACCCGCCATACTGGTCATTAACAAGACCGATATTCTGAAACCCAAACAAGTAGCCATACTGGAAGAATGGCAACGCATATACACGGGTATAGGGTATGAGGTGTACCCGGTAACGGCTACGAAGCCAGAGACGCTGGGTGCCCTGAAGCAAAGGATAGAAGGAAAGATAACGTTATTCAGCGGTCATTCGGGGGTAGGTAAGAGTACGCTTATCAATCAGTTGATACCGGGTATTGGCATCAGAACCAATGTTGTATCGGGCTGGAGTGGTAAGGGGCAACATACTACCACGTTTGCCGAGATGTTCGACTATCCGGATGGCGGGTGCATTATAGACACGCCGGGTGTGAAAGAGTTTGGGTTGATAGATTTTGAACAAGAGGAGTTGTCGCAGTACTTTCCCGAGATGCGTAGGATACTCAGCGATTGTCGGTTCAATAATTGTAAACACATTAATGAGCCCGGCTGTGCCGTAAAAGCGGCTGTGGCAGACGGGCTCATTGCTGCGGATAGGTATGTAAATTATGTGTCTATATTGGAGAGTATAGAGAAGAAGTGGTAGATTAACCTGCCTGTGCTTCCTTCTGCAACTCTTCCCAAAACTCGGCAGCGCGGCGGGTGTGGGGTATTACTATGGTACCACCCACAATATTGGCTACGGCAAATATCTCGTACATTTCTTCGGTAGTGATGCCCTGCTCGTGGCATTTGCCCAGGTGATACTTGATGCAATCGTCGCAGCGCAATACCATGCTGGCTACAAGGCCCAGCATTTCCTTTACCCGCACAGAAAGGGCTCCCTCGGCATAGGTATTGGTATCAAGGTTGAAAAGCCGGTTAATCACCTTGTTATTCTTGCCCAGAATCACCTCATTCATCTTGGCGCGGTAGTCGTTGAACTCTTGTATCTGACTCATTGTATCTGTTGTTTCTTTACAGTATTTGTGGTGGTAAATGTAGGGCAAGCGGGTGGCTACTCTTGTATCATCTTGAGGAAAGTGTGCAGGCCGGCCAGTTTGTTTTCGTCCAGATGGTAGCAGATGTTGTTGCGGTAGTACACACCAAGGTCGTACCACGGGAATGGGTTTTGGGCTATTACCTCATCCAGATGATTGAGTCCGGCAGCATTGGCCGCATCAAACTGCTGCATAAAACCTTCGGGCAGGTCTTTATTGGCTACCCATGCAGCAAAAACAAAATCGAGCCCGGTAAAATCCTTCCATGCGGCCGAGAGGTCGTAGACATAATTGAAATTGCCCAGTTGCTGCAAGGCGCGGTCGCCAATGATAACGCCGGCGGTAGTGCCTTGTATTTTGTCGATGAAGTTTTCGTCGGCGGGCAGGTAGTCTACATCCATTTTCCAATGACTCTCCAATAGCAATTGTGCCAGTCGCACCGATGTACGCGACTGGTAATCGAGATATACCGTTTCTACCTCTGATAGAGGTACCCGGCTAAAGATGGCCACAGAAACTACATTGCCATTGGTAGCAATGCCATATTTACCAGCAATGCGGGCACCGGGTATGCCTGGCATGGCTGCCACAGGCATCAGCGCCATATCTATTTCGCCAGCCTTTAGTTGCTGTGCCAGTAGGGCAGGGTAGGCTACAGACAGCTCTATATTGTGGTACACATCGCTTTTCTCTAACCCATAGAGCAGGGGTTTGGTATTGAGATAACTAACCGCGCCAATCTTTACCTTATTCTCCACACACTTGTGTTTATTTGCCTGCAAAGATAACATGTACCAACATGTATCTGATGCCTGTATTGATAGAAAAAACCGTCAATGGTATAGAGATTTAACAAACCGGCTCAATGCTATTTGAGTGTTTCTACCAATGATTTTGCTTCTGCCACGGATTGTAGAATAATGGTATCAATTGTTTTGTGTAATATTTCTACAGTAGTTTCGGATGGTGGGTGGCCAATAGTATCTAATTCGGCAAGTTGCAATACCTCGTACACGCCAGTTGCGCCAAGTATACCTACAGAGTTTTTAAGGTTGTGGATGTTGCCGTGCAATAGGCTGTATTGCTCTGTTGCTATACTATTCTTAATTTCTGCCACCAGCTCGGGAGTACGTTCAATATATATATTCAGTATGTTTTTCATGAAAGAAGTGTCGTTATTGGTTAGTTCTTTCATGTATTGCAGATTGATAATGCTGGCAGCTTCTTGTTTTATGTGGCTTTTTGGGCAATGCTTCACAATTTTGCGGTTCAGCTCTTCGGGAGCAAAGGGTTTAGAGATGTAGTCGTTCATACCGGCAGCAAGACATCTGTCGCGTTCGTTACTCATGGCACTGGCTGTCATAGCTATGATGGGCGTATTATTTTGCAACTGTTGTCTTATGATTTCTGTGGCTTGTATACCGCTCATTTCGGGCATTTGCAGGTCCATCAGTATTAGATTGTACCTATTATCCTTCAGCAGATCTATTGCTTTTTGTCCACGATCGGCTATGGTGATGCGGGCTTCCCAATTTTCGAGCGTATAGGTGGCAACACGCTGATTCATGAGGTTATCTTCTACCAATAGAATTTCGTATCCTTTCAGCGACTGTATTTTGGGATTTTTTCCGGCTGGTATAGCAGGTTCCGGTATGGCTACAGGAACTGTTTTGAAGTGGAATGTGAATGTAAAAGTGGTACCCCTACCTTGTTCGCTGGCAACATTTATGGTGCCGCCCTGCTGCTCTACCAACTGCCGCGCAATGGTAAGGCCAAGGCCTGTACCACCATATTTGCGGGTGGTATCACTTTCGGCTTGCATAAAGCTCTCGAAAATACTGCCTATTTTATTGGCAGCAATGCCAATACCGGTGTCAGCAATTTTGAATTCAAGCGTGACGCTACCCGGCTCCAGCGACAATGGTGCCACACTGATGATGACGCTACCCCGTTCGGTAAATTTGATGGCGTTGCCTGCCAAATTCAGCAGAATCTGATTGAGCCTTACAGGGTCGGCCAGCATTTGTTTGGGTATGCGTGGGTCTATGTGCGATGCAATTAATATTCCTTTGTCATCGGCTGTTGGCTTCAGTGTCATGATGACATTGTTCACAATCTGCATTACTTCTGTTTCTGTTTCCTCAAAAACAACTTTACCAGCCTCAATCTTACTTACATCCAGAATATCGTTAATGATGCGCAACATGTTGTGTGCAGACTCCTTAATATTTTCGGTATAGATGCGCTGTTTTTCGGTGAGTGGGGTATCATTCAGCAGATTGAGCATGCCCATTACACCATTCATGGGTGTGCGAATCTCGTGACTCATGCGGCTGAGGAAATTCTGCTGTGTTTGCCGGGCTTCGTCGGCAAGGCGAACCGCTTCGGCCATTTTTTCTTCGGTAGCAATGCGTTCGGTAATGTCGTGCAGAATGCAACGAAAGCCCACAACGCCCTGTTCATCGCACATCAATTGTGCAGTTTGTTCTACCCACATTTTTTTGCCACCCTTTGTAATAATAGGGAAACAAAAGCGCGTTTCGGGTATTTGCTGTTCGCGTTGCTGAACATAAAATGCAATTACCTTTTTTCGCCAATCGTCGTTGTAGATAAATGCAAATTTCTTCCCCAATATGTCGCCATCTTCGTACTCTATTGTTTTTTTAAGGTGAGCACTGGCGTAGGTGTAGGCCCCATCGGCATCGGTAGTGTAGGTCATTTGTGCCGACTCTTCGACCAAGGCTCTGTATTTGGCTTCGCTTTCGGCCAGCAGGCGTTCTTGTTTTTCTTTTTCGGTTATGTTCTGTACCGTGCCGTATATGGCAGTTACCTTGCCCGGCTGGGTAGCACGCACTTTTATGTGTATTTGTAATACTTTGTTACTGCCATCAGTACAAGATACCTGTATGGTGAGCGGTGGTACTTCTTGCCCGTTGAAGGCTGCTGTAAGTGCATTGGTGAGGTGCTCGCGGTCTTCTTCTACAGCCATATCCTGTATGGATGGTAGTGATACTATATCAGCATCAATGGGATAGCCCATGAGTGCCAGCAACCCTTTAGACCAGTATCTGGTGCCGGTTACCAAATTATATTCCCAATTGCCAGTTTCGGCAATTTCCTCTGCCTCCTGCAAGCGTTGCAACAGGGTTACCTCGTTGGTAACATCATTACGTACCGATAGTACCTTAACCAACTTACCATTGCCGGACGTGAATGGAATGAGTGCCAGATGGCTCCATGTTACATTGCCATTTTTATTTTGATCTTGTACTGTTGCCCGGAATATTTGCCCACTTTTTATGGTATTGAGTGCATTTTCTTCTTCTTCACGGGTAAGATTGGCAATAGTCACCTCTCTGATGCTTTTCCCGATAAGCTCTGTAGCACTCATATCTGCCATCTGGCAGAATTTATCGTTAACGCTTTCGAACAAGAGGTCGCTATTGTAGACACAAACAGCCGAAACCTCATTGAGCCCTAACCGGAAAAGCTCGGCTTCTTTTTTTTGTCTCCTGAGTTCGAGAAGAGACATTACAGAACGGGCAAGTATTTTTAATGAGTTTTTTTGCGCTAAGGATATGGTAGCCGGTTGCGAATTGATGACGCAAAGCGTGCCCAAACGGAAACCATCGTTGGTGATAAGCGGAGCACCAGCATAGAACCGTATATGCGGATCTTCTGTTACCAGCGGATTGTTGCAAAAGCGAGCATCCTCGGCGGCATTGTTTACTTCAAAAACATCATCGTACCGAATGGCGTGTGCACAAAAAGAAATTTCTTTTGGTGTTTCTGACGACTCTAAACCGACCCGTGATTTGAACCATTGGCGATGATCGTCTACAAGGCTAATTAAAGCAATAGGTGTCTGGC
>JAGKWS010000099.1 GCA_021151685.1 Chitinophagaceae bacterium | reverse complement strand
CTGCTGCACCTGCTGCCGCACCTGCTGAAGCTGCTCCTGCTGCACCAGCTGGCCACTAATATTGAACAAATATTACAACCACATAGAAGGCCGTTCCTCAACAGGAACGGCTTTTTTTGTGCTCGCAACCAATGCGGGTGTACTCCCGATTGCTTCAGTAACTTTGCACATCATGAATGTTTTTGGCAACCATTTTAAGGTGAGTATTTTTGGCGAATCGCACGGCCCATGGGTAGGCATTACCATTGATGGGTGTCCGGCGGGTATACCAATGGCAGCAGATACGCTTTTGCCGCTATTGCAACGCCGCCGGGCTGGGGCTGCCGGTACTACGCCGCGTGCCGAGGCCGATGAGCCGGTATTTGCCAGTGGCTTGTTTAATGGCCATACTACGGGTGCGCCACTCACTGTATTGTTTGCCAACAGCAATACCCGCTCTGCTGACTATGATGCGCTGAAAAATATGCCACGACCCGGCCATGCCGATTTTGTGCTGGCGCAGAAGTTTAGTGGTTTCAACGACTACCGCGGTGGCGGACATTCCTCGGGCAGGCTTACAGTAGCCCTTGTGGCCGCAGGCGCAATAGCCATGCAGGTACTAAAGGGGGTAACTATAACCGCCACTGTAACCGAAGCCGGTGGTAGTGCCGATGTGGCTACCGCTGTAGCAAAGGCGGTGCAAGAGCAGGACAGTATTGGGGGTATTGTTACCTGCCGTGTACTGGGGGTGCCTGCCGGCTTGGGTGATCCGTTCTTCCACTCGTTAGAGTCTACCATAGCCCATCTTGTATTTTCTATACCAGCTATAAAGGGTATAGAATTTGGGGAGGGCTTTCATGCTGCCCGAATGACCGGCAGCACCCATAACGACGCTATAGTTGGTGCAGATGGCACCACGGCTACCAACCATGCTGGGGGCATTAACGGAGGTATCTCTAACGGCAACGAAATATACTTCAGGGTGGCAGTAAAGCCCACCAGCAGCACGCCACAAATGCAACACACACTCAATGTAGCTACAGGGCAGGTAGAGGAATTTGCGGTAAAGGGCCGGCACGATTTATGTATCGCATTGAGGGTACCGCCTGTGGTAGAGGCTGTTACCGCTATTGCCCTGGCCGATCATTGGCTGATGTCGGGCTATGACCTGCGGTAATTAACGCCCCTTTATGATGCATTAGTGGCCCTTGCCACGTATTTTTACAAGCTGTATTCTTAGGTAATGAAAAAACTGTTTCTTATTGTACTCTGTTTTGCCGGTATGCTGGCCCATGCACAGAAGGTGCGCCACGGCTATAGCATTCGCCCCACAGCCGGGCCGGTATTGGCCAAACCTACCGGTGTAGGCGATACGGTGGTCATGACCAACATTCCCGATACATCGGCCAGTCGATTGCTGTATGGTGTGCCCGGTGGTGGCTATACATCGGGTACCAATGTATACAACGATATGGCATTTGCCGAGCGGTATGCTTTTAGTGCCAACGATAGTACCGTTGGTGTACTGGGGGTAGTTGCCTTATTCAATGGGGCAGTTACACCAGGTTCATCAAAGATGGTAATGCTGCGTTTGTGGAAGCAGGGCAACGAACGCCCTATTAATGCACGCCTGTATTACGAAGGTTTCCCTGCCACCTGTGTAGATAGCTTGTTGGTGCCCGTTACTTCATTGGGAATTGGCCCGGCAGACACGCTAAAGACATTCATGTTCTCAGCCCCGGCCGATACCTTTAAGGAGCCGTTCTTTGTAGGGTACAGCATGAACTATAATTTCAATACCCTCTCGGGCGATACCATTGCATTGGCAATGTCGGCCAATGGTACACGACACACACCTGTCTCGCATCTACGCTACAACATGGGCACCGCTGGCGATACATTGTCTGTAGATACCCTGCTGCATGTACAGAATGCCACCCAATGGACCGATTATGGCTGGCGCGATAACTATACCGAAAACGATTCTTTGTACAACCATCTGGCTATATTTCCCATTGTAAGGGTCAATCCCGGCCTTGGCACAGTGGCTATTGCCCGTGGGTTGTCGCTTGGTGGTGTATACCCCAATCCGGCTACCACCACAGCCACCGTTACAATTTCCTTACAGCAGCCCGCATTCACCACTTTGTTGGTGGCCAATGCTGCGGGGCAAATTGTGGCACGTAGCCAGCAATACCTGCAGTCTGGTGCACAACAGTTCGTTATCAATACGGCAACATTGCCACCCGGCATGTACACCTATGTGGTGCAGGCCAATGGTACAGGGCTTGCCGGAACGCTACAGGTACAGCACTAACCAAAACAGCAGGTATCCGCATTTCGGGTTTCCATCAATAGTCATTACTTTTGCGTCAATCTTAGTATAAAATGAAACGTCAACATATTCAACTGCTTTTTGCAACCGTACTTGTAGCACTGGCTGCCGGTTCGCGTATTTTCAACGCCAGCATGGGGCTGCATAATTTTGTACCTATTGCTGCCATTGGTCTTTTCAGTGGTTCAGTTCTTCGTCAGAATCGTCCTTTGGCTATATTGGTGCCATTGTTGGGGCAGTTCTTGGCCGATGTTTATTTCCAATTGTTCACCAGCACGCCGGGCTTCTATTCCGTTATCAGTCAACTGTTCAACTATGCTGCCATAGGTGGTGCCGCTGGTTTGGGCCTTATGCTGAAAGAACACAAGCCCCTGAGCGTAATGGGTTTCACATTGGGTGCTTCGTTTTCATTCTTCCTCGTTTCCAACATGGGTTACTTTTTGCAGGGTTACAACGGCTTTTCGTTCGGCGGGTTCATAAAGACGTATGTTGATGCGATACCATTCTACGAAAATTCATTTATTGCCGACGTAGTTGCGGCTCCTGTATTATTTGTTATATACGCCGTTGCACGTAAACAGGCAAGTGTGCAATTGCGTAACGCAACTGTGTAGCAGACTAACAATTATTTTACAATTTCATTACAAAATGAGGACTGTTGTTAACAGTCCTCATTTTTTTATACTGGTAATTTATACGAATGCAATTTGTTAGAAGTTCGTAATATTTATCATTTGTTATTAACGACTTATTTGTTAAGATTTTCAAAAAAAGTACATTATTTTACAGTAGAGCTGTACAGCATTCCCGTCCGGTTTATTATGCGGCAAGGTGCAATTTCAGGCATCAGTCACCCAATAACCGCTACGCAAAAAATACTATACTGGCTGTTTTAATGGACCCGAAAAAAGAGCGTATGGATTTTAAGAAGTTAGTATCATTAAACATTGCCATTATCGGCAACACCGAAGTTGCAGAGACCTATGCCAGAGCATTTACCTCTGCCGGCCACGAAGTACACATGGCCTTTTCTGAACGGGAAGACACTTTGCAGAAAGCTATCCCCGACATCTACGGCAAAATTCATTACACCACCATTCCCGAAGCCGCAGCCGTTGCCGATTTTATTATTCTGGCAACTGTGCCATCTCACGTACGCGAAGCTTCCTATTGGCTGGGCGATGTGCGCCGCAAAGTAATTGTAGACGTTACTGCCAATGTAAATGTGGCCGATGAAGAAATGGTAACCACTGTGCGGGCTATAAAAGCCATCACCGGCTCGCTGCATGTCATCAAAGTGTTCAACACGCAAGGGTACGAATCCATCATCAAGCCATTGTTCAATGGTGCTCGTGTAGACATGTTGCTACTGAGCGATAGCCGCAAAGCCAAAGAAATAACGCGCATCATGGCCATAGAAATAGGTGCCAAATATTTCTATGATTTTGGTGGTAGCGAAAACATTCCTCTGTTCAATGAGATGACTGCGTGCTGGCGGCGTTTGTACTATGAAAAAAACAAGAACAACGCTGCAAAAAATATAAAAGCCGATTAGTGCTACTTCCTCCGTCAAAAAAAAATGTCCACACCACATATTTGCCCAACGCCACCTGTGAAGGTGGCGTTGCTGTTATACAGCTATCCGGTCTGCACTATTCCGGCATTTTGTTGTGCATCTTTTGTTTGTCCCCCAGGTCTGTAAGTGCCACTTGTCAGGCAGTCTGTATGCTTTGCAGAGGCCTGTGCTTCGGCACACTATACGCTATGTGGTAGCACTGCTTATACATAGGGAGCAAGGTATTTTATTCGTTTCTTGTGCTGGTTTGAGGCAAAAGTTTATAGAGAAAACAAGAAGGACAGTGTTGTGAATATGTGCTGAAACCTGCGCCTGTAGCGTCTTTCGGGGATAAGATAAAAAAAAGTCCGGCGAGGTTGTGGGCTGCCGGACTCTATAAAGGATGGGTTAGTAAGCACAATCCTTGCACAATATTAAAGAGAAAAATTTCACAGAAAAAATTACTTTCCCCGTTTGCAAAAATGGCCGTCAAGATGTTGACATGTTATCCACAGAGGGTGTGATTTTCTTCGCAAAAATTTGGTTTTCATACTCTTATTGTTATTGCGTTAGCTTCTTTTTCATTGCCATTTCGCCCACTTTCAGTGCTGTTACAAATGTTAGTAATGCAGCAAAATGCAACATTTCTTTAGCGGTTTCTGTGAACAATTTCCCAAATGCAACGCTAATCAGATAAAGGCAAATACTATTTGTAACTTGTGCTAAAATCAAACTATATGGAAGTTGTATCCGTATTAGTGTTAGTAGTTGCTCTGGTTATTCTGGCAAAGGTTGCCGGTACGCAGTCTGAGCTGAAAGGACTGGTAGATGTATTGCTGCGACAGGCGCAGGAAATGGCCGATCTGAAGGCCACGATAGCCGATCTTGCAAGGCGATTGCACAGCAACAGCTTTGCCCCACCACTAACAATTGCAGAAGAGACAGCACCACAGGTTGGGGTAGAGGAAACCCCGCCTGCAACCAGTGTGCCGCCCGGGTACCCAGCCTTTACACCTCCTGTTGCCGGTGCGCAGCCGGTAATAGACTTCGACGACTATGTACCCAATGCTAACGAGGAAAACGAGGATGAAGACACAGTAGAGGCACCGGTTGCTGTACCAGAGCCGGTAATAGACGCTACAGTTGAGCCAGGGGAGGCAAGCGAAGCAATACAGACTGTAAACGTAGCACCGGCAATAGAAGAAGAAACAGAAAGTGCTGGCATGCCACAAGCGGCCTATGCACCACCTGAACCGGCTGCACCAGCATCTGGCAACAACGATCTGGAGCGTTTCATTGGCGAAAATCTGATCAATAAAATAGGTATTGCCATTCTGGTATTGGGAATCGCCTTCTTTGTTAAATACGCCATAGACAAAGACTGGATAAATGAAGTTGGCCGTGTATCTATAGGTATTCTTTGTGGTCTTATTTTGGTGGGTATTGGTCACTTTCTGCGTCAATCCTACCGTTCTTTCAGCTCGGTATTGGCGGGCGGTGGTATTGCGGTTTTCTACTTCACTATAGCATTTGCGTTTCACCAGTACCACCTGATGCCGCAGGCGGCGGCATTTGCAAGTATGGTAGTTATTACTGGTTTTGCCGTGGCTTTGTCTGTTTTGTACAACCGGTTAGAGCTGGCTGTAATAGCCACTCTGGGGGGCTTCATTACGCCATTCCTGCTATCTACAGGCGATGGCAATTACATAGTGTTGTTCACCTACCTTATTATCCTTAATTCGGGGATACTGGTATTGGCATGGATGCGCCGCTGGCCATTGCTCAATATGCTGGCATTGGCATTTACAATGCTCATATATGGTGGCTGGCTGCTCAATTCGCTTAGTAGTGATAAGGTTATCAGCTATCCACTGGCGTTGTTGTTTGGTACTGTGTTCTACTTACTATTCCTTGGTATGAATATGATTTACCAAATCAGTAAGCGAGAGCGTTTTCAGATACTCGACTTCCCGATACTGTTACTGGTAAGTGGGGCCTATTTTGGGGCCGGTATGGCCATCCTGAAACACATAGCCGATGGTGAGTTCCGTGGCTTGTTTACGTTGGCGGTAGCACTCATCAATCTGGCACTCTCGTGGTACATACACCGCAGGGGCGATGCCGACAGGAATTTGCTTTTCCTGCTCATAGGGCTGTCGCTTACGTTCATTACGCTTACCATTCCTATCCAGTTGCGTGGGCACGCCATTACCTTGTTCTGGTCGGCCGAGTTTGTGTTGCTGTATTGGCTGGGCAACTATTCCGGTATTTCGTTGTATCGCAGGGCATCGGCCATCATTTGCTGCCTGTCGCTCATTAGCTTGTTTATGGATTGGCAGATAGCATCGCAGCAAAATTTTTCGCACCTCACACTGCTCTTTACCAATGTGCAGGGTTTTGTAACCAATCTGGTATCGGTAGTTGCATTTGGAGCTTACTACTATCTGGTGCGCATGCAAGGCGATGGCGAATATCTGGATGGCATCAGCAACAAAATTGCCGGCCGAGTGGCGTTTATCTTATTTGCCATACTGCTCTACATCACCTGCATTTTTGGGGTCAATTTGTTGTTGCGTAGCCAAACCAGCTATGCGCTGCCCAATGCATGGCATACGGTTATTACCATGGTGTTTGCGTTGGTGGCATCGTGGCAACTGCGCAACCGTGGTCACCTCTCTATTGTGGCTGTTATGGCACCGGTAGCTGCAGCGTTCGTTTTCTTTATTGTAAGCTTGGGCAATGCCGGTGCGCTGCGCAATAGTGTGTTGCATGATGCAGCACCGTTTGCCGGAATGCTGCTGCACTGGGTTGGGGTAGCATTGCTACTGGCAGTAATGAGCCTTGCCATTGGCACCATACGCACACATGTGGCCCGGTATACCAGTAGCATCAATACGATGGTCATTTTCTTCGTAGCGGCTATTGTGCTTATATTCAGCATAGAGCTCAACAGCATTAGCCTGTTTGCATTCCACCATTCCTATCCCGAAGACATTATACGCCGCCAGTATTCCAAGGCTGGCCTCACCATCATTTGGGCATTGTGTTCGTTCATTATCATGTGGCTGG
Organism: Chitinophagaceae bacterium; assembly: GCA_021151685.1. GTDB lineage: Bacteria > Bacteroidota > Bacteroidia > Chitinophagales > Chitinophagaceae > Nemorincola. The sequence goes on along the minus strand of JAGKWS010000099.1, from coordinate 8,558 downwards.
GTATGCGGCACAGGGTGCGTCCGCTGCGTTTTGTATCGTTGGGGCTATTCTCGCTGGCCTTGGTCAAATTGTTCCTGTTCGATATTGCTGGCCTTTCAGAAGGTGGCAAGATTGGTGCCTTTATATTGCTTGGAGTGCTGCTGCTTGTCATCTCGTTCATGTATCAAAAGCTGAAACGTATTATTTTCGACGATCCAACAAATGAAGAAACTTCTTAGCCACGCACTATTACTGTCTGCTGTATGGATGCTGTGGAGTAGCCCATTGGTTACGGCACAGCAAACCATGCGTGCCAAAGTAGGTATGGTGCCACATGCGGGTTTTTATGCGGTACAAATATCGCCGCAGCTATCGGCATGGCTCCGCCCCGATTTGGCCGACCTGCGCATACGCGATACTGGTTCGGCCTATTTTGCCCCATGGATTGTGCGCCGAACTCCCCATATTGTTCAGCACAATCAGTTCGATGAGTTTCCTATTACATCTGTCCGTACAGACAGTGGCTATACTATTGCCGATATCGAAAATCCTGATGCTTCGGGTATTACTTCGCTTACATTGCTCATAGGCAATACAGCTGTAGAGCGGTACACAGCCATCAGCGGCAGCAACAATGGCCACCAATGGTACATTATAGACGAGCAGATATTGTTCCTTCGCTCTTACGACAATGTGACTGGCAATTACTCGCAAACCATCAACATACCCCTCAGCAAGTACCGCTACTACCGCCTGCGCATTAACAATGCACATACCGACCCGCTGAACATACTACGTGCCGGACGCTACCAGCATACCGAGTCTGTAGCACCAGCCGATTATGTTGCCAATCCTGCACCTGCCATTTGGCAAAAAGATACCGGCAATGTATCTGTTATCCATTTGCGCAATGCCATGCCGTGGCATACCAGCCGCATCAGTTTATCATTTACAGGACCGCGTTTCTGGAAACGCACCGCCGAGGCATACGTGTCTGCGTCTGACACTGGCGATGTATTGTGGCCAGTTGCTTCGTTCGCCATCTCGTCTTCTGTGCCTACGGTTATAGACATTCCGGCACAAAATGCCGCTCGCATACACATTGTGGTACACAATGCCGACAACCCGCCGCTACGGGTAGCCACCGCTGCTACGGCCATGCGCACCCAACAGGTGGTGGTGTGGCTGGCCGCAGGCAAATATTACGAGCTATTGGCCGGCGACCCACAGGCTACCATGCCCGACTATGATTTGTCTCATTTTCGCGATAGTCTGCCCGATGCCATACCCACCTTACAGGTGGGGCCATTGCAACCTATAAAACGAAAAGTAGCTGAGGTAGTAGCACCCGCACCCTCGCGCCTCAACTGGATGTGGGCGGCTATTGTAGGTGCAGTCATTGTTCTTTCGTTGTTTACCTGGCGTTTGTTGCAAGATGTGCGCAAAAAGGGGTAGGGGGGTAGAGCAACCCAATTAAGGAGTGGTAAATCACTCCCACCTGTTTCATCCTCATGTGGGCAGAAATGGGGATGTTCTTCTTTTGTTCGGGAAAGGCTCTGCCTGTTATTGGGTAGATATGTAGGGGCACTGCTCTGCTATGTATATTTATTTCACATAACGCCCCCAATTTTTTTCTTGCCAGTCTTGCCTACCTTAGCAGTATGCCAGAAAAGAAACTCTTCCTGCTCGATGCGTATGCACTTATTTTCCGTGCCTACTATGCACTCATCCGCAATCCGCGCATCACTACAAAGGGTAAAAATACCAATGCACAGTTTGGGTTCACTACCACCCTGCTCGATCTGCTGAACCGCGAAAAGCCCTCGCATTTGGCCGTAGTGTTCGATACGGCTGCGCCCACCGAACGCCATACCGACTTTGCCGATTATAAAGCCAACCGTCAGGAAACGCCCGAAGACCTGCGTGCGGCCGTGCCCGATATACAGCGTATTATTCGTGGGTTCAACTTGCCGTGTCTGGAGCTGGATGGCTACGAAGCCGATGACCTGATAGGCACGCTGGCACTGGAAGCCGCCGACCTTGGCTATACTGTATACATGGTAACGCCCGATAAGGACTATGGGCAGGTAGTGCGCGACAACGTATTCATATACCGCCCCGCCAGCGGTGGTGGCGATGTAGAGATTATGGGCCCTGCCGAGGTGTGCGCCAAATGGGGCATAAAGCGGGTAGACCAGGTAATAGACATGCTGGGCCTGATGGGCGATGCCGTAGACAATATACCGGGTATAGCCGGTGTGGGCGAGAAAACTGCCGCCAAGCTATTGGCCGAATATGATAACATAGAGAACATACTGGCTAATGCCCATAATATAAAGGGTGCCCTTGGCGAGAAGGTGCGCAACGGCAAGGACGCAGCTATTATGTCGCGCAAGTTGGCTACCATCATCACCAATGTACCGGTGGCTTTTCATGAAGAGGATTTCCGGGTGAAGGAGAAGAATGTGGCCGAGCTAACCGAGGTGTTCAATGAGTTGGAGTTCCGCGCACTGGCCAAGCGGGTACTGGGTGAGCCCGAAGCCGCACAGCCGTTAGATTTGTTTGGCAATGTCATTCCGCAGAAGAAAGCGGCACCCGCAACCGTACGCGATAATCCGGCTACGGCAACCACCACTGCCACAGAGGGCGAGGAAACCGATACAACCCCAACGGGCGGGTATGCCACCATACATACTACCCCACATCAGTACACCCTTGTGCAGACACCAGAAGCTATAGACGCACTGGTACAAGAGCTGATGGCACAAAACGAAATAGCCTTCGATACCGAAACCACCAACATAGATGCCAATCTTGCCGAGCTGGTGGGCATGAGTTTTAGCTATAAGAAGGGTACGGGTTACTTTGTGGCTGTACCTACAGACCGGCCGGGCGTAGTGGCCGTGCTGAAACAATTCCAGCCCCTCTTCGACCGCGAAGACGTGTTGTGGATAGGCCAGAACATAAAGTACGATATGCTGGTACTGAAGTGGTACGAGGTTCAGCTACGTGGGCATATATATGATACCATGCTGGCCAACTATGTGATAGACCCCGATGGCAAGCGCAGCATGGACATCATGAGTATGAAGTATCTGGGGTACGAACCAGTATCTATAGAAACACTCATAGGCAAGAAGGGTAAGGGCCAGCTATCTATGCGCGATGCACCGCTGGAAGACGTAAAAGAATACGCTGCCGAAGATGCCGATGTAACGCTGCAACTGCGCGATGCATTTGCACCCCTACTTATTACCAATAGTGTAGCACCGATATTTGAGCAGGTAGAGAACCCGCTGGTGCCCGTGCTGGTAGATATGGAGTATGAGGGTGTGGGGCTCGATGTACCTTTTCTGCAACAATACTCGGCCAGTTTGGCGGGCGAGATTGCCATAGCCGAAGAGAATGTGTACAAACATGCAGGGGTTAAGTTCAACATTGGTTCCCCCAAACAACTGGGCGAAATTCTTTTTGAACATCTGAAGATTGATGCCGGACAAAAGAAAACCAAAACCGGTCAGTATGCCACGGGTGAAGATGTGTTGCAAAAGCTGCGCAGCAAACACCAGATAGTAGAAGATATTCTGGCCTACCGCGAACTCACCAAGCTGAAGAGCACCTATGTAGACTCGCTGCCAAGTCTTATTAATCCGAATACAGGTCGCCTGCATACCAGCTTCAATCAGGCATTGGTGGTTACCGGCCGCCTGAGCAGTAATAACCCCAACCTGCAAAACATACCCATACGCACCGATCGTGGCCGCGAGATACGCAAGGCATTCATACCACGGGGCGAGGGCTATTGTCTGGTGTCTGCCGACTATTCGCAGATAGAACTGCGCATTGTAGCCGCCATCAGTGGCGATGAAAATATGATCAATGCCTTCCGCGAACATAAGGATATACATACCGCTACCGCAGCCCGTGTATATGGCGTAGAAGAAAAGGATGTAACCAAGGATATGCGCCGGGCAGCCAAGGCGGTGAATTTTGGCATCATTTACGGTCAGTCGGCCTTTGGCCTTGCCGAGAACCTTGGGGTGAGCCGAACCGAAGCTAAAACCATTATAGACAACTACTTTACCCAGTACCCCTCTATACGCAGCTACATGGATACCTCGGTAAACTTTGCCAAGGAACACGGCTATGTGCAAACCGTTATGGGCCGCAAACGCTGGCTGCGCGACATTTATTCGGCCAACTTTACCGTGCGTGGTTATGCCGAGCGAAACGCCATCAACATGCCCATACAGGGTACCGCTGCCGATATGATAAAGCTGGCCATGATAACCGTGCACCGAGAGCTGAAAAAGCAGGGATTGAAGACCCGCATGATACTACAGGTGCATGACGAATTGGTGTTTGATGTGCCGGTGAGCGAGGTGGAAGATGCCAAGACCCTGATACGTAGTGCCATGGAAGCCGCCATGCCGTTGCCACATGGCGTACCCGTTGTAGCCGAGGCGGGTAGTGGTGCCAACTGGCTGGAGGCGCATTAGTGGTCAGCGTTTGCAACAAAATCTAAAACAATCACTAAAGAAATATAACTACAGAATAGACTATGGAATACAGGAAAATGGGTAAGACAGGCCTCAAGCTCAGTGCGCTGTCTTATGGCTCTTGGGTTACCTTCTCGCAACAGATAGATGATACGCTTTCCGACAGGCTGATGGGCATTGCCTACGATGCCGGCATCAACTTTTTCGACAATGCCGAAGCGTATGAGGGCGGCCGCAGCGAAGAAATGATGGGCCGTGTGCTGCGCAGCCGCAATTGGGACCGCACTACCTATTGCATCTCCAGCAAGGCGTTTTTTGGCCTGCATGGCAAGAACAACAAACCCACGCAGCAGGGCCTGAGTCGCAAGCACCTTACCGAGGCCTGTAATGCAGCACTGCGCCGTATGCAAACCGACTATCTGGACCTCTTTTACTGCCACCGCCCCGATCCCGAAACACCCATGGAAGAAATAGTATGGACCATGAACATACTACTGCAACAGGGCAAGATACTGTACTGGGGCACCAGCGAGTGGGATGCCGAGGAAATACTGGAAGCCCACGAGGTGGCCCGCCAATTATCGCTCATAGGCCCGGCCGTAGAGCAGCCACAGTACAACCTGTTTGAGCGCACCAATATGGAGCTGGATTACCTGCCCCTGTTTCGCCACCACGGCATGGGCACCACCATCTGGAGCCCACTGGCCAGCGGCCTGCTCACCGGCAAGTACAACAACGGCATACCCGATGGCTCGCGCCTGTCTTTATCCAACTACGCATGGCTAAAGGAACGCCTGATGCAGGACGACAAGCTGGAGAAAGTAAGCGAACTGGCCAAACTGGCCGCCGAGTTGGGCACCAGCCTTGCCACCCTATCTATAGCATGGTGTCTGCACAACCCGCACGTAACCACCGTAATACTGGGTGCCACCCGCGAAGAACAACTCCTCGAGAACCTAAAAGCCCTCGAAGTGTACCCCAAACTCACCGAGCATATCCTTGCCGAGATAGATATGATTATGGGCAATAAGCCGTGATGAATATATGAGCCTGCAGAGCACTGTAATTGTTGCTATGTAGGCTCATTCTTTTAAGTGCCAATCATACAAGTGTTCTCTACCTTATGCACTCTTTTTTATGAAGCTATTTGCTTGGGCGCTGGTCATGGCTGTAGTGTACCTGATTCTGGGTAACGTGACTGCAATAAGTGGTGCACATGTGCAGTCGAACCAGCTTCTGAATTCCACATTTATCCAAATTTTCTTTGCGCCTTATACCTTCATTGCAGGTCTGTCTACGTTGGCCGGATGGGACAGTCTCTCGTTTTTGGCAGAAGTCGTTGTATTTGCCATTACTATTCCCTTCTTTTATTCGGTATTGCTTGTGGGGCGGTATATGTTGCGCAGATGTTTTGGGAGAGATTAGAGACGATAGCCTTCAGTATTGATACTTACAACTTCGCTATCTTCAATGAAGGCTTTTATAAGCGAGAGTAAAGATAATTGATATAATGATTTATGTTTCTATATTTGTTCGTGTATGTTTAAGTCTGAAGAAATCCGAAACCTAAAAACTGATGAAACGGATGTTTCGTACACTGATTATGCGGCCTTGATAGATGTCATTCAAGAAGATGTAAAAGTGAATGATAGAGTTGATGCGAGCTTCCACTTCGTCAAGTATCATGATTGTCAAGATCGGGAACGAGACTTTCTAATTACATTAAAAAATCATTTGATTTATTATTGCTTCCCCAAAGAAAGATACACCGGCAAGAAGCCGCATGAAATTGCAAGTTTAGTATTCGAGGGAAGAGATAAATTTTTTAACCCCAAAGACACAAAAAATACGGATAAGAGAAAAGGGAGGTCTGGCGCAAGCAGGTCTGGTGAGTTAGGCGAAATCGCCCTGTATTTTCTTCTTGAATCGTTTTTAAAAGCTCCACAAATTATAAGTAAGATGTCCTTAAAGACAACGCAAGGTGAGAATTTTAAGGGGGCAGATGGTATTCATTTGGGAATTCATAACGGCAAAACATGCATATTTTATTGTGAATCTAAACTGAATAAAAAGCAGAATCTTGCATTCGACGAATGCATAAAGTCAGTTTTGGCATTTCAAGGGGAAAAAAAAGACTTCGAGATATCTATGATAAATAATCATATTGATGTGTCTGACCCACAATTGCAAAATGCTATAGTTGATTTTCTTGACCCTGGTAAAGGTAAGTCGGATGACTGGATTGAAATTCATGCCTGTTTTGTGGGGTATAATTGGCCTAAATACACCGACATTGAGAAAGAGACTACAAATTCTGCATTACTCACAAAGCTTAAAAATGAGCTAATGACAGATATTGCTTCTGCTAAAGCAACATTGAACGAAAAAATTAAATATCCTACGATAAAACAGCGTTTTTATTTTTTTGTCATGCCATTCAAAGACATCGAATTATTGAGAACAGAATTTTTGAAACTTCTATATGGCGCAAAATAGATATTCGCTTTATGATGAGCTTTCGAATAGGTTCATCAAGTCAGATAAATTTAAGTTGTACCACACATTGGTAAACAATGAAATTTTGAAAACCTTAAGGTTGGAAGAAATAGTTGTTGACGAGTTGTCTGATAAGGATGTGAATTTCCTTTTACAGATGGCCTCTATTTTCGCTTGCTCTACTTTGGATTATTATAGGCAACATGCTTACTCAATAGCGATTCTCCTATACACGCAATATTATGAAAAATATGACGAGGTAGCTAAAATATGCTCTCTATTATTGGTACGGTTGGGTAATTTCCCTGCTTATACTCTTATTCAACAGAAAATCAATGACCCTCGCATACTTGAAGATCTCCCAATAAACTTTCAAATTGAAACAGCAGAAAAGAGTATTGAGAATAGAGTTGAACTGTCTGAGGAGGTATTATACCTTACTGATTTCCAGAAAGAGATTTTCGAAGCATTAAGTGGGCAATTGGATTTTAGTTTTGCGGCACCAACTTCTGCTGGCAAGTCATTCTTGTTGATTTTATACATTATTGATGTTCTCAAAAGAAATGATGCGGTAAACATCGTTTATGTTGTTCCAACCAAGGCACTTATCAATCAGGTAAAAAACGATCTAAAAGGCAATTTTGTGAGATTTGGGATTCAAGATGTGCGAGTGTTGTCTTCAACTGTATCTTTTGAGTTTGAAGAAATCCAAAAAGAAATAAGGTACAACAAACATGTATTAATCTTAACGCAAGAACGATTAAGCTATTTTCTTACAAAACATGAACTTGATTTTAGTATTGATGTCCTAATAGTAGATGAAGCTCAAAAAATAAATGATGGCAACAGGGGAGTTTTATTAGAAAGAGTTATAACTCATACTATTGCTCAATTCCCCGAGATAAAGGTTGTATTTTCTTCACCTCTGGCATCGAATCCTGAATTCTTTGAGAGGTATAAACCATCTATCAAGAATGCTAAAACCAATATTTCACCGGTACACCAAAATGTTCTGTTTGTAAACACTAAAAAAAAGAACATCTTCCTTTCTATCCTAAACGAGACTTTGTCGCCCATTGTATCAAAATCAAAGTTGCAGCAAGCTTGTCCAAAAACTTCCATAAAATCTAAAATGGCCTTTTGGGCTTTTCATTTAGGAAAGCATCAATCAAATATAGTATATGCCAATGGAGCCTCCGATTCCGAAGAGTTGGCAAATGAGCTTTGTCAATACTTACCTGATGTAAGTCATCCAGCTATCGAAGATTTCATTAAGTTCATTACCGAGAATATTCATGCTGAATACTCTCTCATAAAAAATTTGAGGAAGGGCATTGTGTTTCACTACTCGACGATGCCTAGGGAAATAAAAGAGAAAATTGAGGAGCTATTTAGCAATGAAACTATCCCGGTAAGCTACTTATGTTGCACAAGTACTTTATTGGAGGGAATGAATTTACCTGCAAAAAATGTCTTCATACATAAGCCTACGAAAGGAAGCGGGAACAAAATGGGGAAATTTGATTTCTGGAATCTTGCTGGGCGGGCAGGAAGGCTTCTTAAAGATTTTTACGGAAATATCTA
>JAGKWS010000098.1 GCA_021151685.1 Chitinophagaceae bacterium | reverse complement strand
ACACACCATGACTGTTGACAACTTTACATCAATGCCATCAGCCACTGGTTTGCTGAGTGCAGGTGGTACAGAAACCCTGAACGTAGGTGCTACGCTGAATGTAGCTGCTGGTCAGGCAAGTGGTTTGTACACCAATGCTACAGGTGTACCGGTAACAGTAAACTATAACTAATACCAAGATATTATAGCACAGGGTTGTTACTACCAACCTTGCCCGCTTCAAGATACATTGTAGTGAGCCGAAAGGCATCGGAGAGCACCCTGTCGAGGGTGCTCTTTCTTATTTTGTTTGCCCCGTGGCTCTCAGAGTACTGGGGCAACAAGTTTGTGAAGCGTTTACAGTAGCAATTATGATAAACTATGGCATGTTGTATGCATAAAACACATCTACATCCTGAAAGTAGAGATATAACATTGTATTAGCCAGCACTACTGTTTGCGCACGTTCATTGAGAAATGGTTGCCTGTATGCTACATTATGGTGCAGCACATGGGTAAAAGAAAATGATGTGGCGGTACGGTTACTATTTCTTTGCCACAAACGCTTCAATGGTTTTCAACAAGGCTAAATTCTGCTCGCGCAAAAAAAGAGTTTCTTCTCGCTGCGCCTGTATTATTTTGTCATACAAGTCGCTAAATTGTTCAATTGGAGTTTTGTATAAAACAATATCGTCTCCTTTTCCGCTATTCGTTAAATAGTTGTTATATACTACTCCTTCTGTCCCAATAAGGTGATTGATAGATGTTTCAAGCACTTCGGCAATCTTATCCAAATGCGCAATCGTCAACTGTGTTTGGCTGTTTTCTATTTTGCAATATGCCTTTTGCGTCATACCCAACTGTCGAGCAAGGTATTGTTGAGTATATCTTTTTTCTTCGCGGGCTTTGCGAATGGTGTCCCCAATATTCTTAATATCTATCATTGGTCAGTACTTTATAAGTACCTACAAAGTACTAATAAAATACTAAAAAGACGTATGCATCTTGAAGGAAATTCAATATTTTCGAATAAATAATTAAGTAGCATATTGCGAGTATAACATCACTAATGTACCGTACATTGTTATGTTATATGAAAAACATTATCTATCATTTTATAATTAGCGTAATAGCAGCGTAAAACTTCACTTTTCTACACTATAAAAAAAACAGTTATGGCAACACAACAAGAATATCCTTTTCAACCAGACGGCACCGTTCCTGTTGGCGGCGGATATGGCAGCAGCAAGCAGAAAACAAGGGTGCCCGGAAACGAAGATATTCCCTCAAGAGAAAATCCGAAAGATGTTAATACCCTTGCGGGATTTTTGGTTTCTTTTTCAAAATCAGAGATAGGCGAGTATTGGGAATTACGTGAAGGAAACAATAGCATTGGATCTTCTGCGCAAGAAAACAGTGTTCTTTTAGCTGAAAAACACGTGAGTGGTAAACATGCCAATATCAACATAAGCAAGGATACCCAAAATAACTCATGGAAACTACAGTTGGTGGATTTGAGTTCTACTAATGGGACTGAATTGAATGGGAACCGGCTACCCATATATTCAGGCGTTGAAATAAAAAATAACGACAAAATAAAAATTGGGGAATACACTTTAGTGCTGTTTGTAGCCGATAAGTATGTAAACGGGCTTTCGCAAAACGACAAGTTTCAGGCCACCGCTACAACGCAGAATAGCGGGTGGGGCGGAAATCAAGGATATCCTGATTATTCTTCTGAAAACTTCTATAATAATGCGAATAGTACTGGTGCAGACTATAACTCACAGAGAAAAGGAAAAACAAGGACATAGATTTTTTTATAGCGTTTAAATGCGCATAATCACATTGTATGGTTTGATTTTTTCCTGCTTTTCTTCTTTTTCTCAGAACGCATGTCGGATATTACCTTAAAAGGCGAAAATGGCCAGTATTTATTGTTTGACCCAACATTAGTGGGGAATGTTCTTGGCGAAGGTGGCATGGGGAGAGTACTTAGAGGCTCGAAACTGGATACCAATGGTGGTATAATGAGAGATGCCAATGGTAAAGAAGTAAAAGTTGCCATTAAAATTCTATTCAGGGAATCTACGGATAGGCCCGAGAGAATAGAGCGGTTTAGAAGAGAGGCATCGGTTAGGATAAAACATAAGAATCTTGGTGAGGTATTTGATTTTATTGAGGATAACGGTCGTTACCATATAGTAACCGAGTTCCTTGAGGGAGAAACATTGGAGAGAAGGATTGCCCTGCTTAATAAAAACAGGCAAACATTTACTATAAGCCAGGCAAAACAAATTATGCTGGATTTAGCAAATGGGTTGGAAGCATTTCATAATAAATACGTCCATAGAGATGTTAAACCATCCAACATCATGCTGGTACCTAACAGAGGCGCAGTGTTGTTTGATTATGGAATAGTTAAAGACAAAGATGACTATATAACAGGACTTACGACTGAAGGCAGTTTTATTGGGACGGAATTTTATACTTCGCCAGAGCAAATAAATGGGATAACAGACTTAATAAATAAAAGCACGGATATATATTCGTTGGGTATAGTTCTTTTTGAAATGCTTACCGGGCATGTGCCGTTTGACGGCGACAGAAAGTTAGTTGAAGATGGCCATCTAAAGAAAAAAATTCCCCTGCACAATAAGCTTAATAAAAATGCCTATAACCTGATTGTTAATGCTACGGCAAAAGATCAAAAATATCGGTATAAAAACATATCACAATTTATAGATGACTTACAGAAATTGCCCGACGGTAAAATTTCACTAATACAAAATGAAGGGCAAACAAAAAAAATAATAGTAGCTGGCGCAATAAGTGCACTTATTTTGATTGGGTGTTTGGCATATTTTCTTAAATCTGGCGACGGGCATCCTAAACAAGATAACAGTGTGCCTGCCACATCTGTCACATCGCCCGCCACACAATCTCAGGGTGCCGGGGATAGTGTTGCCACTGTCCCTCCTTCGCCTGAGACGGCCAATCCGATGGAGGAAACACATACGGATCCTGTGTATGAAAGTAACAATAAGAACAGCAACGATAAAATTACTGACAAGAAACACCATAAACGAAACAACTCGTCTCAAAAGGAGCAATCTCCGGCAGAGTCAAACGAACCACCCCCTTCTGTAAAGACTGGAGGAGAATATTAAAATGAATACAAAATAAATACAAAGATGAAAATAAAAGACCTTGTTATTCCAATTGTATGCTTATTTTCTAACGTTGTGCATGGTCAAAATTTACAGTCCATTCACCCGTATCAGCGAACATACAAAAGGTGTACCCATAATATGCATGATCAAGACTTGCATGCCACTCAGTACTATTACCGAAAATGTAAATGGTGTACAAGTGGTGTGCATGGCCAAAAATTGCAAACAGATCAACACATAAGTAGTAAGCCTTCCAACGATATTAAAGATGTGCATAGCCAGGATTTGCAAACCACTCAAAGTTGGATCAAGACGGGTTTCGATTTAATGAAGGCAGGCGAATATGACGAAAGCGAAAAATATCTATTAAAAGGGCTTAGTGCCGCAAAAAATATAAACAACCGCTATTGGGAGGCTATTGCCAATGAATATTTGGGCTTACTTTATGTAAAAAATGCGCAACGTTATTTTGATGGCGCACTTAGTATTTCTCAATCGTTACAGATGCCCTTAATGGAAGAAAGACATACAGGCACTGTGCATGACAACAATGTTACGATTGACACGGCCTGGCATGAATATGCCGGAATAGAAGTGGGGGCTAAAGGGGTTAAATATTCAATAATAAGAGCAAAACCCCAAGCAAACGGTCGCATTAAATATATATACAATAAAGATAGCACGGTAAATACGCAAGTAATTGACTTTACACCAACTGCTATACTGAATACAGCCAACGCCGTTAGAAATTTTTACCATGCAATAGCTGGGTTAAATAAAGACATACCAGCAAACCATATTTTCATTTGCATCAGCAGCGGTGTAACGCAGGAAGCCGATAAACGACCCGGGGCAAGGGAAAGCTTGTTACTGGCCATAAAAGACGCAGTACCGACCTATAGAAAAGAAATTGAATTTCTTTCGATTTGCAAGGAAAGTGAATTGAACATATTCTCAACAATTCCGGAGGAATACAGATACAAAATTCCTCTAATTGATATTGGCAGTGGAAACACAAAGGGGGGAGTTGCTGTTGAAGGGCAGGATATGGAATGTATCAATATACCATGGGGAACTGTAACACTTGCAAAAAAGATAAATGGCAATGTGAAAAGCCGTTTCTATTCAGATAGCGTACTGCCTGTAATTCGTAGAGAAATGAGAGGAAAACCCGGTATTGCTAAGAATTCTATGTCTTACTACGTAGGTGGCATTTACTGGGCCATGTGTAATTACCTGTATCCACAAAAGATAAAAGATACTCTTTGTGAGTTTACGAAAAAAGATATTGAAAAATTGCTACAGCTTGCCTCTACAGATAGCGGGAAATTAATAAATCCACCAAATCTATCTTTAATTAAGAATAATGAACTATTGCAAGAAGCAAGAAAACAAATTAACAAATCTCTCGGACAGTTCAATATGAATCAAATTATTGCTGGGGGATTGCTGATGAAAGGGATTATGGACGAAATGGAAAGGAACACATCGCATAAAAAAGGGCAACGCTACTTTTTTTACAGGGGTGGTCAAACAGCATGGATAAAGGGCTATGTAATCAAAAGCATAAAAGAAGAATACAGCAAGACGAAGAGCTGATTTGGTAATATTTATTTTTATTCGTGCAGCCCAAAAATATACTTGCGAAACATCTTAATGCAAATGAAAATTTAAAATAATAACTTATAGTATGCCCAAAAAAATAAAACAACTTTTTGTCGCAACAGCCTGTTTACTGATAACTGTAGCACAGGGTCAAACTTTGCAAAATAAAGATGCCCAAAGTACCAATCTGGACAACGCAGGGCAATATTATGCCGGAATAGAAATAGGTGCCAAAGGGGTAAAGTACTCTATAATAAAAGCAAGACGTGAAGATGGACAAATTGTATTCACACCTGTTCAGGATGGTTCAAAAAATACGTCTGTAATTGATTTTACGCAAAATGCAATTATAGAAACTGGCGATGCCGTGAAGATATTTTTTGATACAGTAACCAGCTTTAAAGAAAAAATACCAGCAGACCATGTATTTATTGCAGTAAGCAGTGGCGTAAAGCAGGAAGCCGATAAGCAAACTGGGACAGGAGAAAAATTACTCCAAGCCATAAAAGAAGCGGTTCCGGCATATAGAAAGAAAATAGAATTTCTTACGCCTTGCCGGGAAAGTGAACTGACGATTAGAGGCGTGGTACCATCAGCGTATTTATTTTCTGGCTCGTTAACAGATATTGGCAGCGGAAACACAAAAGGTGGTTACTGTATTAAAGGGCAGAATGCGGAATGTATTAGCATTCCCTGGGGAACGGCTACACTTGCTAAAAAAATAAATGGCAATATGGCAAGCACATTTTATACAGATAGTGTGCTGCCAGTAATTCGCAGCGAGATAGAAAGAAAGCCCGGCATGACAAAATATGCCGTGTCTTACTGCACAGGTGGTATATATTGGGCAATGTGTAATTACCTATATCCCCAAAACGTAAAGAAAGATATTTGCGAATTTACAAAAAAGGATATTGAGAAGTTATTGAAACTTGCCTCATCAGAAGAATATGAATTGTTGACCCACCCCAATCTTTCATCCATTACGGATAACGAAATATTGCAGGGAGCCCAAAAGCAGATCAGTCGCTCTCAGGCAACTTTTAATAAGAACCAAATTATAGCGGGAGGAATGCTGATGAAGGGGATTATGGATGAAATGGAAAGAAACAAAAAACCTGAAAATGAAAGACACTACTATTTTGTCAGGAATGGCTATGTAGGGTGGATATCGGGTTACATAGCCAGCAGTATAGAGGAAGAACACAACAAGACAAAGTAGTGATTGGAACAACTCCATAGCATATCAAGCACATGTAGGACTATTTAATTAACTATATAAACAATGTATTGCAATGCCGGTAATAACTCTTTATGGTTCTGACAGGCACTATAGTCCCTATAGGTTTGATCCATATGATAAGCGAAATTTTCTTGGTGAAGGCGGGATGGGACGTGTATTTAAAGGCATTGACGCTCAAGGGTACCCTATTGCGATAAAAGTATTATTTGCCGATTTGGCAAACAATGCATCCATAGTAGAACGGAGCATAAGAGAGGGTGATATAAGATTTAAACATCCTAATATCATAGAAATGCTTGACTGTTGCATTGCAGATGGCAAAGTACATGTTATGAGTCGGTTTGTTATGGGAAAAACAATAGACATATATGCGCGCTCATTAAGTGGCAACATTACGGACAAACAAAAAACAATAATAACGCATATGCAGTCCATATTGGATGCTTTGTCTGTTTTGCACGAAAAAGGCATTGTTCATCGTGATGTGAAACCGAATAACATTATGGTTAAAGAACCTGATAATGTTGCGGTTTTAATGGATTTTGGAATTGCACGCATAACAGGTGGGAAAAGGCTAACACGGTCTGGTGTTGGTCCGGGAAGTATAGAATATGCCCCGCCGGAACAAATACGTGGCGAGACTGATAAAATTGATGCCCGTACCGATATTTACGCTTTCGGTATTTCTTTATACGAGTTGCTTACCGGTAGCCTGCCTTATACCGCAAAGAGCGAGAAGGACATACAAAATATGCACATTGAAAAACCGCTGCCGCGCCATCCCGCCTTGTCTGCCGAAGTATTCAGAGTTCTAAAAAAAGCAACAGCAAAAGAACCCTTCCAACGTTATCATACCGCTCTTGAATTGAAAGAAGAATTGATGCAGGTATTTGTAAAGAAGAATTGGTTGGAACGCCTGTTTTCAATTAATAAATAATTAGCTATGAACTTATTCAATTATAAAATAGCCGATAGCATAGGCGGGCGGACAGAGCAACAGGACTCTTCCGGCGCAGTAATGCTCAGCTTTGGGCTGTTGGTAGTGGTATGCGACGGTATGGGCGGAGCAAGGGGTGGTGCCACCGCATCCAAAATGGCGGTGAATATTATATTAGATTATTTTTCACGTCGGGTATCCAACCCGGCCGCAATAGGGCAGGAATTAGCCAAGGCAATAACAATAGCCAATGTAGAGATTTATAACCGTTCACGCACAGATGAGAACTACAGGGGGATGGGTACTACCGTTACCAGTATTATAGTACAGAAAGACAAAGCGACTGTTGCTCATGTAGGCGACAGTAGGGTGTATCAGTTACGGATGCCAGGATTTTTTGGGAAAAATATAAAAAAAGTGTTTCGCACCAATGACCATTCCAGGGTATTTGAATTGGTAAAAAGGGGGGTCATGGATGAAGAACAGGCGCGTGTTTCAGAAGATTCTAACATCATACTACGCGCATTAGGTATTAAGCCCGATGTTGACGTTGAAATAGAAGATGATATTCCGTACCTGAAAGGCGACCGCTTTTTGCTTTGCACTGATGGCGTGTGTGGTGCCGTTCCGGAAAGCATGCTACTGAAAATGCTGAACACGAAAGCAACTGTAGAAACAACCGTAACCGACTTGATATCGGGAATTGACCAGATAGGGCACAAAAACGGCGGCGAGCACGACAACCTAACCGCAGCATTAATAGAATGTAATACCGACTCGAATATAGCCGCCCCGCACAGCAGCAGAAACCCCACATTGGTTATCATATCATTATCCGTATTGCTGACATTATCGTTAGGATATAACGGATACCTTAAATGGCATCATAAAACAGAGGCAGTCCAAATTGATACGCCAAAGTCTAATATGGGTAGCATCGCAAATAATTCGGAGAACCTCCAAGCTATTATTAAACCAAAGGATAGCACTATTAGAGCTTTGGGTGACACTATAAATGCCCGGGATAGAACTATTAGGGCTCTGGGAAACCCTAATAAGGGCCTGAAAAAAACTCATAACACCGGGGGTGCTACTACTACGGGCCATACCCAGCAGAATAGTGAAGTAACCCAGCACCCTGACAACAACAACAATGAAAGTGAATAGCCGAATGAAAAGAAGAAACACGACAAAAAAACATGAAATGTAAATATATATTTTATATATTGAATTCTAAAACACAACTAACTATATGAAAATAGTAATAACTATAGGCAGAAACCCTAACAACCGGATAGTAATTCAGGATGCATCAAACCGTGTAAGTGGTGATCATGGTGAACTGAAAATATCGGATAATGGCTCTATAATATATCAGGATTTTAGTACGAACGGTACCATGGTGAATGGGAAAATGGTACACAATGCCGAATGTGCAGTGCAGCGAGGCGCACAGATTGTGTTTCCCAACAATGTGGCACTAAACTGGAACCAGGTACCGCAACCATCGCTACTAAAAAATGTAAAACAGGAAATAACATTTGGCACCAACCCGGACAACCATGTTCGGCTTCATACCGATAAAGCGAGCCGATACCATGCTGCTTTGTACATAACCAAAGACTGCAAGTACTATTTGTATGATCAAAGTCTGAATGGTACAATGGTAAACGGCGTTAAAATTCCGAAATATCAGGATTATCCGATAAAAAGAAAGGATAAAGTGTTTTTTGACAGCGAACCGCTAAACTGGTCGCAAATACCAAAGCAAAAATGTGAAAAGACTATCTATTACATCCTTCCAATTTCGCTATTGCTGGTGGGCGTGTGTGTATTTCTATTAATGTACCCACCGCAATCAAAAGACATTTGTGAAGAATATAATGAATCTGTCGTTGAGCTCTACATGAAATGTATTTATAAATTCAAAATGGACAATGATGTTTTTTACTTTAATTATGCAATAAATGAAAACGACAAAGTTCAAATAACCTACCTTACTCAACAATATGATTCGGCAGAACGTCATGCAAAGAATTTGCTGGGCACCGGCTTTTTTATAGATAAGCAAGGTCACATAGCAACAAACAGGCATGTAGCACATCCTTTATCAAGTGATATTGAAGAAGCATGTCGGATATATGCAAAAGAACTATTTAGAGACAGGGCAGATAGAATAAGAAAAAATTCTGGTGTCGACATAGGTCAATACTATATACATACACAAGAAGGTGAAAGCAACGCAACAGCTCTTGATAGGTTGGCAAATGACATGTCAAATGCTAAGTTTGATGTAGAAATATTCTATTTTGGATATGCAGTGGATGGTACGGTAATTAACCAACTAAGCGACTTTAAAAAATGTGAAGTAATCGACTACTCAAAAGAAGAGCCGATAGATCTTGCTATTATACAAGCTACCGATCACAAGACACCAGACATTGTAAAGAATCCGATATTGAGTAGTACAATGAGCGAAGGACCATTAAAGAATGGGGAAGATGTAAAAACTATAGGTTATAACAATGGTCTTAGTGAAGGTCTTAATGCAATAGGAGAGTTACATCCTCAGTGTCAGAGCGGTCACATAAGCCAAATTCCAGATGGCAACAAAATACAATACGACATAGCAACAGACCACGGCTCCAGCGGTTCTCCTGTTTTTTCAAACGATGGCAAGCTGGTTGCGATAAATTATAGACTTCCCACGGCCACTAGTCGGGGGCGCAGCTATGGTATATTGGTTAAGCATTTGAAGCAATTAATGCAAAAAAACAATATAGGTGATTAATATAAAATCACTACAATCAAAAAATATAAATTCACAATATAAACATGTTGTTAAGGATTCATCTTATGTGTGTGCACATAAGATGAATCCTTAACAACATGTACTGAAAAACAACCTTTTACTGTCACATATACGCTGTGGCATGTACACCCTGCAAAAGCATCGCTATTTTCGGACTACAACATTATAGGCTATTGCCCCCAACAAACAAATGCCTGCTGTACATTGCCTATTTTTGCCACTGCAACCGGAGGAACCGGAACTAAACAACCAACGCATAACCAAGCGCAATCATGCAGTTACCGCAAGGCAAAAAAATCTATTTCGCGTCCGATTTTCACTTTGGCATACCAGACCACGCTACCAGTGTAGCACGCGAAAAACGTGTGTGCCGCTGGCTGGATGAAATAGCCCCCCATGCCGAACACCTTTTTCTGGTGGGCGACCTGTTTGATACATGGTTCGAATACCGCAATGTGGTGCCGCGTGGCTATACCCGCTTTCTGGGCAAGCTGGCACAACTGCGCGACAATGGCCTGCAAATAGATGCCTTTACCGGCAACCACGACCTGTGGATGCTGGACTACCTGCATACCGAGCTGGGCATACCTGTACACCACGGCCCCATACAGCGCGAGTGGAATGGTAAAAAGTTCTTCATTGCCCATGGCGATGGCCTTGGCCCAGGCGATACCGGCTACAAAATACTGAAGACCGTTTTGCGCAGCCCACTGTCGCAATGGCTATACCGTCGGGTACACCCCGATACCGGTGTGGGGGTGGCATCGTGGTTCAGCAAGTTGGGGCCCAAACATGCCGATATGCCCATCAAAGATTTTCAGGGGCCCGAAAAAGAAATGCTGGTACAGTTTTGCTTAGATACCCTAAAGCGCGAGGATATAGACTACTTCGTCTTTGGCCACAGGCATCTGGCATTAGAGTACCCCCTACCCGGCAACAAGCTCTATGTAAACCTTGGCGACTGGATACGGTACGACAGCTATGGCGAATTTGACGGCGAAACCATGCGCCTGAATTACTATAAATAACAGGGGCTGCAACCCACCCTACATATAATACCCCTTCATGGGACATTATTGCACTATCTTCGTTCATCAGAAATAACAGACTTTGTGAATATGGAATTCAGCCAATTGAACCTGAACGCGTCTTTGCTGCGTGCGCTCGACGATATGGGATATAAACACCCCACCACTATACAGCATAAGATTTTCCCGGTTATTATGTCGGGCCGCGATGTATGTGGCATAGCACAGACCGGTACCGGTAAAACACTGGCCTACCTGCTGCCATGCCTGCGCCTATGGCAGTTCTCTAAAGAAAAATTCCCTACCATACTGATAGTAGTACCCACCCGCGAGCTGGTGATACAGGTAGCCGAAGAGGTGAAAAAACTGACCACCTACATGAATGTGGTAACCGTAGCTGTATATGGCGGGGTAAACATGCGCCCCCAGCAAATGGAGGTAGAAAACGGCTGCGATGTGGTGGTAGCTACCCCCGGCCGCCTGCTGGATCTGGTGCTGCACGGCTCGCTGAAGCTGAAAGCGGTGAAGCGACTGATTATAGATGAGATGGACGAAATGCTGAATCTGGGCTTCCGTACGCAAATCAACAACCTGCTGGAGCGTATGCCCCCAAGGCGGCAAAACCTGCTATTTTCGGCCACTATTACGGCCGATGTAGAAGCATTGATGCACGACAACTTCAACGACCCGGCGCGCGTAGAAGCAGCACCGGCGGGGTCGCCCCTATCCAACATCAGCCAGTATCTGTACGAGGTGCCCAACTTCAATACCAAGGTGAACCTGCTGGAACTGCTGCTGCGCGACAATGCCGACATGGATAAGGTAATGGTATTTGCCGGCACCAAAAAGATAGCCGATGAACTATATGACCGCCTTACCCCCACTTTTGAAGGGCAAATGGGCGTGATACACAGCAACAAGGCCCAAAACCACCGTTTCCAGACGGTGAACAACTTTAGCAGTGGTGTGTACCGGTTCATTATAGCGACAGACCTTGTGGCAAGGGGTATAGATATAGCAGAGGTATCGCATGTGGTGAACTTTGATGTACCCGAAGAGCCCGAATCGTACGTGCACCGTATAGGCCGTACAGGCCGTGCCGATAAAAAGGGTATCTCCATCACCCTTGCATCACCACGCGAGGCTGATGAACTGGCCGCTGTGCAGCAACTGATGAACTATGAAATACCCGTGCTACCACTGCCGGAAAACCTCACCATATCGGACGTGCTGACGGATGACGAAATGCCTAAGGTGCGCATGCGCGAAACCCTGATAGTACTACCCGACATTACGGCTACCAAGGGTGCATTTCACGAAAAGCTGGAGAAAAACAAAAAAGTAAACATCAAAATAAGCCACAAGGAAAAAATGCGGGCCAAATACGGGAAACCGCTGACGCGGGGCGCAAAAAAGAAACGATGACCCAACAACTGGCTACCAACGGATGCGGTTATGACTGGATAGACGTAACAGACCCCTCGGCCGAAGAGTTGCAACAGATTGCCGAACAGTACGGATTGCACCCGGCATCGGTATCAGACTGTCTGCAACCGGGGCACCTGCCCAAGTACGAGGAGTTTCCCGACTATGTATTCATCATACTACGGGTATACATGCCCGACAATGTGACCCATGCCGATACCGTACAGGCACTAACGGGCAAGATAGCCATCTTTGTGTCAGACAAGTTTATCATTACCATACACCGCAAGCCCTGGGCACAGATAGCCGCTGTAGCCACCGAATATGTAGCCACCAACCGGTGCAAGAGCCAGTTTCATGTGCTGAATGTGATAGTGCGCCGCGGGCTGTCGTCTTATGACGAACCTGCCGCAGCCATCAATCAGTCTATTGACAAATTCGAGAAAAAGGTATTCCTGAATGTGCGTGCCGAGCTAATGCTGAAGGAACTCTACTTCATGAAGCGAAAGCTGGACGTAATACGCCGCCTGCTGCTGCTTACCTACGACATAGTAGAGAAAATGAATACCGAAGAGCAGGCCAATGCCTATACCCGCGATGTACGCGACCTGTTCGTAAAACAACGAAGCCTGTACGACTCGCTTTATGAGCATGCCAACCAGTTGCTTACGGTATACTTCAACATATCGGCACAGCGCACCAACGAAACCATGCGCGTACTTACCATATTCTCGGTATTTTTCATGCCACTCACCTTTATAGCCGGCGTATATGGCATGAACTTTCGCCATATGCCCGAGCTGGAATGGCCCCATGGCTACCCGCTGGTAATGGGCAGCATGGTGGTGGTAATTGTAGTAATTTTCATCTGGTTTCGCCGGAAACGATGGTTGTAAAAGAACGATGAGTATATTGCCACCAAACACAACTAACAAACTACTAAAACAATACTGAATGATACTGACCAGTGCCGAAGGAAGGAGCTACGAAGTAGTAGCAGAGGCCTCTGTTGCCGATACCCCCTACCGCGTACCCGAACAACTGAAACAAGAAGTAAACGATGTATCGGCCGAGCTGATGAAGGGCCGACCTGCCACACGCGAGCGGCTTACCAAGCTCATCATGAAGCACCCCGGCATGCCTGTGTGGCGCAACTACTTGTATACATGGTACCTATCGGCCGGAAGAAACGAGCAGGCGCAGCGCATTATTGAGGAAACCCACAAGCTATTCCCCGACTATCTGTTTGCCCGTGCTGCTACCTGCCGCCACCTGATACGCGATGGCCGTGCCCACGATGCCGTAGAACTGCTGCACGGCAAGCTGGATGTAGCCGACCTGTACCCCAACCGCAAAGTATTTCACCTGAGCGAATGCCGCATCTTTACCCTCGCTGCTACAGAATGTCTGGCTGCTACCGGCCGTGTAGATGAGGCTATTATGGTGGCAGAAAGATACCGCGAGGTAGAGAACGACCCTAAAACTATAGAGGCTTTGCTCACCATCATTCAAACGGCACAGCAACGGAAAAGGATGGAAATGGCAGCCGCAACGCGCAACTACGAGCGGCACGCCACCATGCCCGGCGAGCCCGGCACGCCTCAAAAAGCACAAGAACTGAAGCCAGAAACCGACTACGATTTTCTGGATGATAGCCTGTGGAACATAGATACCCAGGTGCTACAAGAGCGGCTTACCAAAGATGCAGCTGCCTTCAACCACGGGCTGGAAACCATGGTAAACGAGGCGATAGCCTGTAGCAGCTACTGCTTGCAAGAAGACCTGTGGAGCCCTATAGTACTGCACAGCCTGCTGATACTGAGCCATACCGATGACGCAAAGTTCCTGAAGGCAATGACCGATGTAATGCGGTTACCAATAACACACAGCAATCACTGGCTTATAGACTGGAGTGCAGAGATAGCCAGCAATTACTTTGCCAGCTATAATACGGCCAAGACCGAACACCTGTGGCTGATATTTACTACCGAAGGGGTATCGCCCATGTGGAAGTGCATATTGCTGGAAGGGCTTCCCGGCTTTATAGTGGCCGACGAAACAAGCCGCGATGCGGTAATGGCACTTATAGAAAAAGTGATGAGACATTTCATAGCCAACCAAGGCAATGAAGGCCTTTTTGATTCCGATGTAATGGCATTTGCAGCCGGCGCGGCAGTAAATGCAGGTGCCACCCATCTGCAACAGCTTATAGAAGAAGTGTATGCGCAAAACATGGCCTCGCTGGGCCCGGAAGGCGATATTGAAGAAGTGCGCTGGCGATTGCTGAATGATGCCAAACGCCCGGCACCTCCTTTCGATGCAGATGTGTATGCCCATATTGTGCGGCTGAAGGCCATACTGGCCAGAAACAACCAGCAACAACCCGCCACTGCAACGGCACCAACACCAGTAGCACCAGCCGAAAAACTGAGCCGCAACAGCCTGTGCCCATGCGGCAGTGGCAAAAAATTCAAACGCTGCCACGGGGCGTAGGTTGCCACATTATTCCAAAAAAACAGGGGCACCCATATTTTAGTGGCTGCCCCTGTTCCGTTTATTTCCTGTATCGCTCGCGGAAGTATTTTTCCTCTACATCGGTAGGACGGTAGGGCTTGTGCGACCGTGCCAGATGGTTGCGGTTGGTAAAGAACAAGTCGGTTATGTCGGTACCATTGGTTTGCACAATTACTACATCGGGCTCGCTGTATTTGGCTTTTTCATCCCACAAAGAAAGGAAGTCGTCGGTACAGCCCGATATCATGCCCGCATTCATAATCACCGTATTGGGAAATTTTTTCTGAAGCAGTGTAGTAGCTATAAAATCGTTGTCCAGAAAGGGCGAATATATCTGCGAGCCACCCAAAAACAGTATGTGCTGTTTGGTTTTGGGAAATTTCACATCCTCATTCATACGCAGCCCCTGTGCATTGGCTACTACACGGTAAGGCAAGTCTTTGCCGCCATCCAGTACCTCGTCGCTGCCGGGGGCAAGATCGCCAAATGTTTCGGGGCGTTCTTCGGCCTTATAGGCAACCGTTGCCTTATGGCCGGCATGTTTGGCTATTACAGGCTCCAACCGGGCCGCCAGAAACTCAGATCCTTTCTTAGACCAGTGACCATCTTTGGGTGCCTGAGTAATCACTTCGGGCTTTTGTGCTGCAATGGCAGGGCTCAGGTCGTACACTTCTATACCCAGCTCATTGCAGGTAGCTTTAATGTATGGGTGCCCATAACGGGTAAGATCAGAAATACCGGGGCCTACCTCTGGTGTTATGATGGCTACTACAAATTTGGCTCCTGTTGCCTCCACTTTCTGTTTCAGCTCGGCCATTTGTGTTTTGTATCGTTGTTTCAGCTCTGTGTAAACCGGGCCATTGGCACC
>JAGKWS010000097.1 GCA_021151685.1 Chitinophagaceae bacterium | reverse complement strand
AGCTGTACCTGTAATGGTACCTGCTGATGGGGCTGCATTGACGGTAACAATGCGGGTAGTAGTATTGGAACCACATTCACCGGCAACAGTATAGCTGATGGTAGCTGTACCCGCCGCATTGCCGGTAACTATGCCGGTAACATCTACTGTGGCAATTTCAC
Organism: Chitinophagaceae bacterium; assembly: GCA_021151685.1. GTDB lineage: Bacteria > Bacteroidota > Bacteroidia > Chitinophagales > Chitinophagaceae > Nemorincola. Next base: position 15,503 of record JAGKWS010000097.1, on the reverse strand, counting down.
CATTGTTACTGCTCCAAACGCCACCGGTGGTGGTGTTACCCAAAGTAGTGTTGCTGCCAGCGCATACAGTGGCCGTACCTGTTATAGTACCTGCTGATGGGGCTGCATTGACGGTAATAACCTGTGTAGCTGTACCCACAGCACTGGCATACGTAACTACAGTAGTACCTGCCGAAACACCTGTAACAACACCAGAACTATTGACCGTAGCAATAGATATACTACCAGTAGACCATGTCCCCCCTGCCGGACTGCCTGTAAGCGAGGTGAAGTTGCCGGTACAAACTGATAAAGTGCCCGAGATGGATGCCGGTAACACTACCTGCATGTTGGTGGCAGATGACAGGGTGCCGCAGCCGTTGGATACAGAATAATGTATCGTAGCAAAACCTGTATCAACACCTGATGCTATGCCCGATGCAGATACAGTAGCAATGGAAGGATTAAGACTATTCCATGTACCGATACCACCACCCAAGGTCATAGACATAAGGATAGTATCACCTGCATCCAAGCTGGCTGCCAGTTTATTACCATCGGCCTGGGTTATCATGTAAACCGGAATAGTAATGGATGCACCATAAGTGCCAATGCCCATATCGGAAATGCCGGCAGTATTATTAATAATAATACAAGCTACTGCACCGGCATTTTGCGCTTGCAGTGCTTTGTAGCTGAACTCGCAAGTGCCCCGATTGATAAGAGCAATTTTCCCACTAAAATACCCCGAAGTAATAGTGCCACAGCTCACATAGTCGGCAGAAGGTGCCCGCTTTACCGGTATGTTGGTGAATGCTGCCGGCAAGCCGCCCCATTGACTAACGGAGCCATCATTATAGTTGGCCGAGCCAAATGTGAGATCTCCGGCAAAAGCCGATGGGCTGGAAACGCGCAAGTGTACATCTTGTAGCGTAACACTGCCGCCAACACTTACCAATGCACTGCCGGTTTGTATACCCGGTGTTGGCAATGGCTGAACGGTTACAATAGCGGTACTACTGCTACCGCCCAATGTGTAGCTAATTATGGTCGTACCAAAAGAAATTCCGGAAACAATACCAGTACTGCCTACTGATGCTATTAGCGGATTGCTACTGGTCCAGCTACCACCCGGTGTGGCATTTGCCAGTGTGGTGGTGCTACCTACGCAGGCAGATAATGTACCTGTTATTGCGCTGGTCCCAATTTCATCGGGTTGAAGAAACCCCTGAGTAAGCATGTACCCACCTGCAGAAAGTGTAGTTACAAACGTCTCACCAACGTTTTGTACCACCTGGGGCCCACCCGATGGTGCAAAAGAGCCACCAGCGGTATTTATAACACGGCGTTGTAACGTTTGTGCATTACCCGTGACAGATACCAGCGAAAGTGCCACCAGTACTGAAAAAGCATATCTGAATAGGTGCATATGGTGCAAAATAAAAAGTAAAGTTATTATAATTTTAATGAAATATTTTATATTATTTGGTGGTTGCCGTAACTTTTTTGGGGTGTGACATACTTTCCAAGATTTCCAGTCTGTTTTGCAGATTGGTGCTTACGTTAGTCACCTCAGCTTTTAATACATTATTTTCTTCATTGTATTTTTTTACTGTTGCTTTCAGCACTTCATTTTGCTTCATCAACTCCTCATTTTGTTTCTTCAGCAGGTCTATTTCTTTTTGTTGCTGCTCGTCACGACTCACCAATGCCTGCACGGCGGCAAAAGTCACGCCAGCCATATCGGCCTGATTGATGGTGGTATCATTACCCACCATGCCTACACCATCGTTGCCAAAAGCAGCATAGAAGTCTTGCGCCATAGGGCCGTAGTGGCGGTAGGTCTTAGGGTCTTGCCCCTTATAGTTCCAACTGCTGAGTGGCATGGCACCTATCTTCTTCAAAATGCCATTACCATCTATAGGGAGGAAGTTCTCTTTTTTGCGTTTATCGCTGATGACGCTCCATGAGTTGCTCGAAGGATCGAGTGCCACACCTACGGTAGCACTACTATTGCTATATAGCTTGTACCCACCCGCAAACCGCATCATCATTTGGTTGTCGGCATCGTTTTCTCCCATCCCCAAGCTGGCATCCCCAATTGCAAAACTCCCTTCTTTGTAATTGGTAGATACGTAGTTTCCCATTGCAGTAGACAGATCGCCGCTGGCCATAGTATACTTACCTAAAGCAGTTGAAAAAGAACCACTGGCAGTAGACATCCCTATCGCTATTGCACTTTCTCCGCTGGAACTACTTCCATTTCCCAAAGCAATTGACGCTTCGCCACTGGCATTTGCCGAGTTACCTATGGCGCATGCAGTATTTCCGGTTGCAGATGAAAATATTCCCACTGCTGTTGATGCATAATTACTTGCATAACTCCCAGCTCCAATAGCATGTGCATATGTGGCGGAGGCTTGAGAATTTACACCTGTGGCAAATGCACTTTCGCCGCTAGCCTGAGCTGCTTTGCCTATAGCTGTAGCCCCAATACCTGTAGCTGTAGCATTGTCTCCCAAAGCCAACGACCGCTCTCCGAATGCCTTGGCCTCCCCACCAATAGCAATCGAGCCATTTTCAGTAGCTAAACCTCCGGCCAATGCCATGGCACCTTTGCCCCACGCATAAGACGGGAGAGGGTATCCTCCTCCTCCTTCGTAGTTGCGATAGCCATTACCCAGTGCACAACTATAATCACCACGAGCCATAGCCGAAAGGCCTGCTCCGAATGAGTAATAACCAATATTGTTATCAGACCACTCCCACTGTGCTGTCCAATCTGGGGTTGGCAAGGACCCGGGTGTAATTAAATACGCTGGGCCTCCTGCCCTGAACGCTGCTTTGTTAGCGTACCATTTTACACGATCAACTTCATTGGAGTCTGGGACCCAGTCGCCATACATACTAAACTCATCCAAAGTATGGTACTTGTGCCCTCCAGTAAACACCACACTACTATCTGCCACATGCAGGCGTGCCTTGGGCGTAGAGGTACCTATACCTATACGGCCGGTATTGGTATTATAAGCATCAGTACCAGCAGTTGCCCAGTTGCTGGTAGTGCTGCTACCCGCAGCCACACTATCTACATAGTGTTTGTCGACAAGGCTACGGTCATCAAATAGGGCGGTAACATTAGTAAGGTACTTTACCGGGCCAGAAGGTGTGATGTGTATACCTTTGGTTGCAAACGTATCATTATATAGCTTGTACCCACCCGCAAAACGCATGACCATTTGGTTGTCGGCATTGTTTGAAATGCCTGTGCCTGAGTTGTCGCCAATAGCAAATGCCCCCGTTTTATAGTTTGTAGAAGCATTTGCGCCCATTGCCGTTGAGTAGTCTCCACTGGCAACCGTACCAACCCCCATTGCCATCGAGGCTTCTCCCTGAGCTTGTACAAAGCTACCTAATGCAGTAGATTGTGCTCCACTTGCGGTTACACCAATGCCCAAAGCTGTAGCGGCATATGCGCTGGCCGTATTGCCGATGCCTATTGCAGTAGCATTAGAGGCGTTAGCATATGAATAACTACCCATTGCAGTAGAAGCAAATCCATCGGCAACAGTACCTGAACCAGTTGCCAAAGAACTTGCGCCGGTTGCATAGGCGTTGCTACCCATTGCAGTGGCTGTTTCGCCCGATGCAACTGTGTTAAAGCCTGTAGCCAAAGAGTTTATACCACTTGCTGTAGTCCATTTTCCCATCGTTGCGGCATTCTCTCCCGATGATATTGTGCTTTCGCCCAATGCTAATGAAGATATTCCGTACGCAGCGTTGTTATGCCCAATTGCGGTAGACCAATAATCATACGCTCTTGACTCTCCCAAAGCAACAGAACTGTAGCCACTCGCCATAGAAAAATGTCCGATTGCGGTAGCATTTAAACCACTGGCTGTGGGTCCTTCTCCCATGGCTATAGAGAATGGCCCCAAACTATCGGCACTCCAAAAATTGTCGTATGTATATCCTACTCTGAAAGCACCGATAGCTGGTATCCACATCATTCGGTAGCCGGGGCCATTTGTAGGAACAGTTACTGAATCGTATCCCCATGGAAATTCGTTATTTCCGGTAAACACAACATTGCCACCTGCCACATGTAGCTGCGCGCTTGGGGCATTTGTGCCAATGCCCACACGGCCTGTAGCATTGATATTGTGCAGCATGCCCGCACTATCGGCCCAACCATTGTTGCCGCCGGCAGTTTCGGCATAGAGGGCGTAAGGTACACTCAAAAATTGCTGAGTGCCAATATGGGTGTAGGTAGTGCCGCCACTGGCATCCAGCTCTACTTGCAGGTACTTGGCATTATGGCCCCAGTTAATGCCGCTAAAACTACCAGCTACGGGTGTGCCCTGCCCAATCTGCACGATAAACAACCCCTGCGCAGTAGTAGTAGGGGAGTGGGTCTCGCTATACAGTACAGTGCCTGTGGCCGCACTATCGCGTATGGTAAAGCGTACCCCCACCGGCTGGCTGGCTATAACGGCCCCGCTACTGGTGCGTGCTGCCGCCTGATAGGGGATGGCGTGGGGTGTTTGGGCATGGGCATACACAGCACTGTGTAGTAATGCGATGGCCAATAGTTGTTTTTTCATGTTTTGTGTATTAAGGTGGTTTGTTATTTTTTAGCGGTTTGTTGTTGGCGTATCATCATTTCCATTTGTTCGAGACGGCTGTCTACATCAGTTTTTGTTTTTTGCAGTTCGGCTTTCAAACCTGCATTCTGTGTAGCCAGTTGCTCATTTTGTTTTGTCAACTCTTCAACCTTTTTTACCAATGCCTGCACGGCGGCAAAAGTCACGCCAGCCATATCGGCCTGATTGATGGTGGTATCATTACCCACCGTGCCTACGCCATCGTTGCCAAAAGCAGCATAGAAGTCTTGCGCCATTGGGCCGTAATGGCGGTAGGTCTTAGGGTCTTGCCCCTTATAGTTCCAACTGGTGAGTGGCATGCTGCTAATTTTATTTAGTATACCATTACCATCTATGGGGCGGAAGTTCTCTTTTTTGCGTTTGTCACTGATGACACTCCATGAGTTGCTCGAAGGGTCCAGTGCCACGCCTACAGTAGCACTACTATTGCTATATAGCTTGTACCCACCCGCAAACCGCATCAACATTTGGTTGTCGGCGGATGTCTCGGTTGTTTCAAAGCTATACAAACCAGAATGATCGCCCAATGCAAAGCTACCTTCATGCATTGTTTTTACACGTGTTCCCAATGCCATAGAATGCGCCCCATTGGTTATTGCTGCATATGGTTCTTCCATTTCTGTGCCAATGGCTACCGATGAATATCCGAAGGTTTGGCCGTAATGTATTGCCAGCGTTTGTTCTCCCGCTGCTATTCCTCCATCTATAACCATTGTATGGTCTGCTTCGGGCGGTGTATAACCATCGCCAATAGCGATTGAAAGATTACCTTGCGACATGCCCCCACCCAATGCATAGGCACCGTAACCCTCGGCAGTTCCACCAAGCGCAACAGATTGAAGTCCGGTAGCATTCCCATTAATGCTAACAGACATCACACCAGATGCCGTGCCTCCAAGCGCAATTGATGCTGGTCCAAATGCAGATCCGCGTACCGCAACCGCTCCTTCTCCATCTGCTACACCTCCTGCAAATGCAGCAGAACTCGTACCATTTGCAGTTGAAGCGCCAAAAGTTAGAGTCGGTATTCCACTCCCAACGGCAAATGAATTAATTCCATTTGCAATTCCTCCGGCAAAGGCAGCAGCATTTGTTGCCCATTCTCCCGTGCGGCTATTATCACCAACAGCAAGTGACTTGGCCCCTTCGGATACTCCGCCCGACATTGCGGTAGAGCTATATCCAAAAGTATATCCGCCCGCCAAAGCCACCGAATTTGGTCCATAGCTCATTGAAAATGGACCAATTGCTATACCTTCAATCGCTTGGGCAGCTTCTCCAATTGCAAAAGCCCCATCACCTGTTGCAGTGCCCCTAATTGCCATTGAGGCCCGACCTTGTGCTACCCCTCCCATCAGGGCTATTGAATTATCACCCTCTGCAATTGACCCCGAATAATTATAACCTCCTATAGCAAGAGAACCTTCTCCTAATGCATTTGCTTGCCATGATATAAATCGTGATCCCAAAGCTATCGAATAATCTCCAAGTGCCATGCCTCCACTCAACGCTGTTGAATACTGGCCATTAGCAGTGGAATGCGTCATCCCGCTAATATCTGCGCCTACGGCAAATGAACTCCACCCATTTGCTATCCCCCCACTCAACGCTGTTGCATTAGTTGCTTCTTCGGCTGTAATACCACCGGCTGTTGCTAAGGAATTTATGCCATTTGCTTGTGATTGTATTCCGGTAAAATCCGTGCCTATTGCCATGGAACGATTGCCCGTAGCTATTCCCCCACTTATGGCAACAGCAGATTCTCCTGCCGCAACAGAGCTAAATTCTATGGCATTTGTGCCAATTGCTATAGAATTTAATCCTGTAGCCTGCCCACCTGCAAGTGCTATAGAGAAATCTCCTTCGGCACTTGCTACGTTGCCCGATGATGAAGAGCCCATAGCTACTGAATTAACTCCCGCAGCACGCCCAAAACTCATGGCAGTGGCATTTGTTGCCGATGAGTAAGTGATACCACCACCAGTGGCCAATGAGTTGTTGGCAGATGCGATACTCGAGTCGTTCATAGCAACGGCATTTGCGGCTCCCACGGTAGTGGTGTTACCGCCCGCTATTATGGCATTGCCCATTGCATGCAGCTTGGCTGTTGGCGGCAATTCGGTATTCCCTATTACTACACTACCTATGTTGGTGTTATGTATGTTACTGTCTTCAATAGCCCAATATCCGCCGCTGGTGCTACCCGCATTCTCCGCATAGAGTGCATAGGGTACACTCAGCAATTGCTGAGTGCCTATATGGGTATAGGTGGTGCCGCCACTGGCATCCAGCTCCACTTGCAGGTACTTGGCATTATGGCCCCAGTTAATGCCGCTAAAGCTACCAGTTACGGGCATGCCCTGCCCAATCTGCACGGTAAACAAGCCCTGCGCCGTGGTAGTAGGGGTGTGGGTTTCGCTATACAGTACGGCACCCGTGGCCGCACTATCGCGTATGGTAAAGCGTACCCCCACCGGCTGGCTGGCTATAACCGCCCCGCTACTGGTGCGGGCAGCCGCCTGATAGGGGATGGCGTGTGGTGTTTGGGCATGCGCAGCCGTTGTTGTTATTGTAATAGCTGCAATGGTTAATATTTTTTTCATGTTGTACATATAGTTGATTTTGTGGTCTTACGGAATTAATTGCATTTTATGTATTGTTGAACGATGTATGTTTACAGTATTTTCATATGCAACTTCATGCGCAAAGTTGTTGCAAATATATTTTTTAAGAATTTAACGAAAAATACCCATTAATGGGTATTTTTGAATAGCAATTATATTTGTGTAATTGCAATGAGACACCGTCCACACAATCGTGTTTGCAGTATATATGACATTGGAAAATAAGGCCCGCTTGCTGATAGAGCAGCACAAAAGCACTTTTGAGAAAATGCCCGGCATTGTTATCATCCACCAGTTAAGGACATCTACAGTATTATATATGTCTTCGAGAGGATTGGAAATACTGGGTGTAACGCTCAAAGATTTGATAGAATTGGGGGAGCGTTATCACGACGAATTTTTCAATCCGGAAGATGCGATAGACTATGTACCCAAAGTGTTGGGCTTACTGCAAAGAAATAATAACGAAGAAACAGTCACATTTTTTCAGCAGGTACGTTCCAACAAAGATTCACCGTGGGGCTGGTACGCATCTGGCACCCGCATATTTATGCAAGATGATGAAGGTAACCCATACCTTACTGTAACTACTGCACTGCCAATAGATAGCAAGCATTTTTTCACCAATAAGATAGAGCGACTATTGGAGGAAAATGAACTGCTGAAGAAGAACCAGTCTATATTCGCTTCGCTCACAAAACGTGAAAAAGAGATAATTCTTCATATGGCAAAAGAGCGAACAAGTACAGAGATTGCAGATATTTTATCTATATCGGAAGACACAGTAAAAACACATAGAAAAAATATCAAAACCAAACTTGGCGCAAAATCGCTATATGATGTCATCAAGTTTGCACAGGCTTTTAATATTGTATAAGCCCGTACGCTATTATTAGTGCAATTGCATGGCTACTGGTATTGTATATACATTGGCTTAGGGTACAATTTCAGCACCTGTTCGGGTGTCATTATGGTATTCCAGGGTGGGGTTTTGATGTCGTTTTTATAGAACAACTTAAAACCGGTGTATTGCACTGGTTCGCTCCCAACTGCCAGTTTGTAAGAGTTCACTTTTTTGGCCGGGAAGCCCCAACCATCCATATCCATAACTATTTGCACAGTGGGGTGCAGCATAATTTCTTTATAGTTGGTCACCATGCCCTTTGTAAAGCGGTGTATCACCAATATTTTTGGTGGCAGGCCCAGCCGTGTTACTAACTGATGTAGATACTGAGTGGTATAATTAATGTCCTCTGCATCAAATGTACCAATAACAGAGCCGGGTACTTTCCCTGTTTTCATAGAAAACTCGGGGTCTATTGCCAAATGTACGTTCGGCAAGCTCAAATACTGCTCCAATTCCGGCACCTCTTTTTGTAAAGTGCTGAGACCAACTTGTATGTCCAGAAATACGATAGCGTCTATCTTCTTTGCCAGCTCCAGCGTTTTGTCTATTTCGGTAAACGGCATCCGTAACCGGTACATACCTCCTTTGCCGGGCTGCCCCTGTGCCGATACTACTATGTAGTGTAGTGCAGGAATGGTTTTTACCAATGTATCGGCTTTTTGCCAGTTGGCTACTTCGCTCATCAGTTTATTCAGCATGGTGTCGGGCTGCAACTCGCCCAGTATACCCATTCGGGTAGAGTAAAAGTTGCCATAGTAGGCCACAATACGATGAAAGGGTAATAAAGCACCGGACAACGGACGCTCGGCCACTACCGGCCATTTTGCCGAGGGTGAGTCGTGTACCATGTGCCGGGTAAGTGCCTGGTATGCTACGGTATCGAGCGTGGGGAGAGGCGGTGGTGGCGCAACCGGGGTATCTGCAGTAGCTACAGCAACTGGTGCAGCAAGTTTGGAAATCTTCTTCTCGCCAGCCTTGCCGGGGCCACAGGCTACAACGGCACCAACTGTTGCCATTGCTACAATTACATACAAACCAATACTACCCTTACCCATGCTGTTGAATAACGAAATAAAAATAGCAGAAAAACATTACAGTATCAGTAGCTGCTATGGTAAAAATGTAAACGCTACTTCACATATATTATCTATCGGCTATGATCTGTTGTCATTAGTTTCTGTATGGATTGTATTTTTTTCTGCGGTAGTCGCCGCGTTTCCATGCTTCAAAAAACTCGCCCCAAGCTATGGGGTTCAGTATGTTCATGGGGGGCCGCTGGCCGTAGTACACAGCTTCATTGGCTTGTTTTTGCAATTGGCGGCTTTGCGCCTCTCTGCCATCAAGCGGTGTTGTGTAGGTGAGCATTCTCAGCAAATAGGCATCCGTATTTTTACGGGCAACCTCGTATTGGTCGTTGGGTATATGCCAATATTTAAAGGCATAGTCGAAAGCCTCCTTCGATGGCAAAGGACGGATAATGGTTTCGGGTAAGTAGAATGTGTCTTGCACCATCAACTGAATCATAGAATAGTACTGTCCTACCAATTCTTTGGGTACTGCAAACTCTTTGCCCCGATACCCAACACTCGAGAACTCCAGCGTATCGCCCTTGTAACAAACAATAGAAAATACCCCATTATATTCAGCCTCTACACCCCTGTTCTTATTTTTCACTACTACTACAGCACCAGGTACTGCCCTAAGGCTATCGGCAGTCATTACTACTCCGTTTATTTGCACAATACCGTCTGTGGGCGATTGTGCATATGTTTTGTATCCTAAAACAGAGATACCCGAAAATAACAATATGCGGTAGAGTAGTTTATTCATCATTATGGCAAATTTATACTTTTTTGCGGGCTACACCGGTCTGTCATGTTATTGCCCCCCACTACCCAACAAAGTACGCCTGTTTTCATTTACTTTTGCGTTGCCTTTGTGGTACTTTAACAAACGTTTATATGATAACAAAAGATGCAGTATTGGCAGCGTTGAGTCAGGTACAAGAGCCCGACCTTGGCAAAGACCTTGTGACGCTGAACATGGTAAAGGATATAGAGATAGATGGGAAGAATGTAGCGTTTACAGTAGTTCTCACCACGCCGGCATGCCCCCTGAAGGACATGATAGAAAAAGCTTGCATCAATGCCATACGCCTGTTGGTAGATAAAGAAGCGGTGGTAAAGGTGCACATGACATCGAACGTGAACAGCAACCGCAAGGATGGAAAAACTGTACTGCCTGGTGTAAAGAACATTATTATGGTGGCATCGGGCAAGGGTGGGGTAGGGAAATCTACCGTTTCTGTAAATCTGGCACTTGGTTTGGCAAAAGAAGGAGCAGCGGTAGGGTTGTTAGATGCCGATATATATGGGCCATCTATACCCATAATGCTGGGCATGCGCGATGAAAGACCCAAAATGACAGAAATAGATGGCAAGGGTATGATAGTGCCCATAGAACGATATGGCATAAAAGCAATGTCTATTGGTTTGCTCATAGACGAAAAGCAAGCAGTAATATGGCGTGGCCCAATGGCCAGCTCTGCATTGAAACAATTTATTTCGGATGTATACTGGGGCGAGTTGGATTACCTGATAATAGACTTGCCACCCGGAACCGGCGATGTGCATTTGACCATGGTACAAACAGTACCAGTAACAGGAGCCGTAATAGTTTCTACACCACAGGCTGTAGCGGCAGCCGATGCACGAAAAGCAATAGTGATGTTCAGGCAACAGCAGATCAATGTACCAATACTGGGAATTGTTGAAAATATGGCTTATTTTACACCGCAAGAATTGCCTAATAACAAATATTACCTGTTTGGGCAAGGTGGTGCAAGGCGTATGGCAGAACAATTTGAATTGCCGTTTCTTGGCGAAATACCATTGGTACAAAGCATTAGAGAAGGTGGAGACAAAGGCATCCCTGCCGTATTGGATGACGAACCGACAGTAAGTGAGGCTTTTACCCAATTGGCGCGAACGGTGGCCCAAAATGTAGCCGTCAGGAATGCTAATATGGAGCCTACCAAGGTGGTACGTATGAACTATAACTAAGAAAGATACTAACCAAATAACAGAGATATTCTTATGAAATCAGGCTTGTCTTCGTTGCTGTTACTGCTAATAGTGTTGCCCGCAACGGCACAGCGTCGTTACAACAAAACTATTGCAGGCCCACTGCAAATAGCCACTACACGGGTAACCGGAGGGTACTTTGATATGGGAGCAGACGATGAGGCTCCCGATCGTAAGCCTGCACATACCGTAAAACTGAATGACTATTCGATAGGTACGTATGAAATAAAACAAGAGCAGTGGGAGGCCGTAATGGAAGCCAATCCATCGCAGTACCAGTGTTCGGAATGCCCTGTAACCAATGTAAGCTGGGATCAGGTTCAGGAATTTATCAGTAAGCTGAACGAACTTACAGGAAAAACTTACCGTTTGCCAACCGAAGCCGAATGGGAATACGCAGCAAGAGGTGGAAAATTCGAGATGTTGAGAAAGCCCGGCAAGCATTTCAAAGGTGGCGTGAACGAGATATTGGTTGCCGATAAAAACAAAGGTAATCGCGTACCCGAGAAAGACCTGAAAGGCCAAAAATACGCAGGACGCAGTGCAGGCGTTCAATCAATTGCATGGTACGAAAGCAACTCGGATGGGCGTGTGCATGCTGTAGGCAGAAAACAGCCCAATGAGCTGGGCATATACGACCTGTGCGGTAATGCCGAAGAATGGTGTGCCGACTGGTATGCCACCAGCTACGGTAGCCGCGACACTGTAGAAAACCCTACCGGACCAGACGGTGGAAAATCGAAGGTGGTGCGCGGTGGCTCGGTAGAAAGCACCGCTCACGAGACAACAGTAACACGCAGAGCCGCATATGTACCGAAAACCAAGGCGAGGTCTCTTGGTTTTCGTTTGGTAGAGGTGCGTGGTTACAATCCTTCGGAGTCAACAAACGAATAAAATAATAGCTTACTTAATTGCATACAAAAAGAGCAGAAACGTTGTAGTCTCTGCTCTTTTTGCATGTATGATACCAACACAACTATTTCATTAACAACAGGTTTACCAACATACTTTGTCAAAACTACCTATAATCAAAAAATGTGCGTAACTTTCGCAGGTATATGCATAATATAGAGGTATATACTCTTCTAATACCAAAATAAGCCCTTGCTTTTATTATGACAAGCAGCAACAATAGGGATTATTTTGACCTGTATACAACGCTACAACATAGTTGTATCAGGCATCCGGGAAAACCTCGGGTAGGGGAGGCAATGATTTTTGTTTGTAGTTGTATGTACAACAAATACAGACTTGCCTCACTTGATATTTTACAGAATCTATACAGGCAACAAAAAAGGATATTTCAGTATTTTATTCACACATATTTATTCACTAAAAACAAAGAAAAATGAAAACAAAGTACGGTTTTCTGTTTTCGGCGTTATTGTTGGGTAGTGCGCTTAGTAGCTCTGCTCAACAATCGTCGAACCCGGCAATCTTGTCCGGGCACTTCGAAATCGACACTGCTGTTGGTTCGGTGATGCGACATGTCAATGTAAATTATACATTGTCGCCTGCACCATTCAGCAATGTTGCACACATCTTACTCAACTCGCCACAACGCAGGCAGTTGAATGTAGATCTTGTCAATTCATCTGGAACACTGATTTCATCGTGGACACCAACTGCGTTAAGCCATCAGTACGAACATGACTTTGATATCAGTGCTTTGCCAGCCGGTAGCTATGCAATAAAAATTCGCAAGTATAATACTGCAGAAGTGTTGCACACAATCAACTTTACGAAGTAAACTCATCTCTCACATAATCAATTTTACTACATGAATAAGTTCAACTTTGCAAAGGTTGTTCCGGCAGCATTGGCCTTAACTATGCTGGCAACAACTACCCGTGCGCAGCTTGTTGGCTGTAACGGGTTTATTAAAGGGAACTACATAGAGGTAGGCGTAAACGGCCTTGGCTCTTATGGTTCTGGCGTGGCTGCCCCAGAGGGTTACCACCCAAGGGGTGGCTCCTCGGTATACAATAACTGTGGCCCTACCAGTGGTCCAAACCTTGGCTTCGTTGCCGATCCTGATAAGGATGGTTGGGATGTTGGTACCCCCAACTACGTTGGCGACTACTTCTTACCCGGCTCACCCTACGAAGGCTGGGAAATACAAGTGAACGGAGAGCGATATGACCAAAACAATGGGGCAAGCACCTCTTTGGGAGCTGTTACATCTGTAAATAATACCGGCAGTCAGCCATCTGTAACCTGGGAAGGTAGTTATGCAGGACTTTCTATCAAACAAGTTACATTTCTTGATACCGGCAGTCTTTTCTTCTCATGCAGAGTTACACTGAGAAATACAACAGATGCTACACTTCATGGTGTTTATTATCTGCGCGGTGTAGATCCTGACCAGGAAGTACCAATGGGGGGTAGCTATTCTACACGAAACGAAATAGTTTATCAACGCCCAACATCCTCTGCTACATTGGTTACAGCCACTGGCGAAACTTTTGGCGCTTATCTTGGTTTGGGAACGTTAGATCCTCGTGCCACATGCTACATCCTTGCTGGCTGGCCTCCTTCCGCTGATCTTGCTGCAGTTCATTCGCGCTCTGCAAGTGGTTTCCAGTTTTCTGGCAGCAATTATGACGACCAGGCTATAGGTATCGTTTATAATATTGGCGATCTTGCCCCCGGAGACAGCACGTCTTTGAATTTTGTATACATCCTTCGTGGTTCCGACTTTATGTCTGGCCTTTTGTCTACTATTCCTAACTGGAGTTGTACAGGGGATACCATTTTGGCACACGAACTGGCATCGCGCGACACAGCGCAGGTTTGTCAGAGTGTATCTACAACTGTATCTATTAGTACTCCCGGTACACGTGTATGGCATTGGACTGCACTTACTGGCGAAACATTGTCGGCAAGTACAGGTTCTTCTGTATCATTAACCACTGGTTCTTCTCTCATTCGGCTTATTGCACGCGCAATCGCTGCAGATTCTACGCATTACGACACTGTTTATATGTATCTGAATCCTGCAATACCAATGCCTTCTACACCATCAGCAAGTAGTACAGCATCGCCAATTTGTTATGGTGCACCGTTCTCTCTTTCTGCAACTGGTGCAGGTGGTACAGCTACTTATCATTGGTCTGGTCCGGGTGGCTTCTTTGCTACTGGTGCCAGTCAAAGCCTCACTGCAGGTTTGAGTTCTACAGGTGTCTATTCGGTATATGCTGCTAACTATGCTTGTCACTCTCCCAAGGTAACTACTTCGGTAGAAGTAGACCTCAGTGCTTATATTGAGGGTAATAATAGTGTATGTATCGGCTCATCAACTTATTATTATTTTGCAGGTGGTGTCGGTACATGGAGCACCAGCAATCCATCAATTGCTACCATCAGTTCATCTGGTGAGTTGACAGCGATTTCTACGGGTACAGTTGATGTTATTTACACAACTAGTACCTGCACAGGAACAAAAACAATTAGTGTAAATGCTGGTCCAACAATAACCTCTTCTACAGGTTCGTTCAATTTCAATGTTGGCACAAGTATTGATCTCAATTCAGATCAATATGGATATTGGACTGCATCAGATTATGACGTAGTATATATCGACGATCCATATGGTTATAGTAACGAGATATACGGAAGCAATATCGGCACATCTACTGTTACTCAGTTTAGTTATGAAAGTGGTTGTTCGTCGACAGTAACTGTAAATGTAACTCCTCCGCTTACGGTTGAAGGCTCTACTACTGTTTGTGTTGGTAGCACCCTTACATTAACCGCCAGCGAAACTGGTGGATATTGGACATCTGACAATCCTTCAGTTGCTTATATAGGTACATACGTATCTGGCACCGTTGCTGGTATTAGTGCCGGTACTGCCACAATCAGTTATTCTTTAGGCTCTTATGTTGCTACTCAAGTTGTTTCAGTTGTAGCTGCACCAAGCATAACTGGCCCATCTAGTGTATGTATTGGTGACAATGCACATCTTGGCCCAATTTCAGATGGTGGTACTTGGGAAAGTAGTAATCCTACAATAGCTAATATCAGTGCTCTTGCTGGTATTGTATATGGTGCATCAGCAGGCATTGCCAATATTACATATGTTGCCCCTGGTGGTTGTTCCGCAGTTCGTTCATTCACAGTTCATGCACTGCCTTCAACACCAACTGGTACAGCCAGCATGTGTGCTGGTAGCACCACTTCTCTCAGCAACACTGTGGCTGGTACATGGAGCAGCGATAACTCAGATATTGCTACTGTTCCTTCA
>JAGKWS010000096.1 GCA_021151685.1 Chitinophagaceae bacterium | reverse complement strand
CACTTTTTCAGTGTGCAAAGATAGGGAAATATTGAGAAAAAAATAAAATTTCTCGCACTATATACCGCGTTGCTGCTAACCGGGCATTTTTTGATGCCAAACCTACTTTCAAGAACCCCTCCGTACTACATTTGCATTAGCCGCGTCACAATCACCGCGCCATGTTTATGAATTCGTATGACCAACTTTTTGAAAATAATCGCCGTTGGGTAGAATCGGTCATTGCCAAAGATGCTTCTTTCTTCGAGCGGCTCTCCAAGTTTCAGGCTCCTGAGTTTTTATATATAGGCTGCTCGGATAGCAGGGTGCCCGCCAACGAAATAATGGGACTGAACCCCGGCGAGGTGTTTGTGCACCGCAATGTAGCCAATGTGGTAGCCGCCATAGACCTCAATGCTATGTCGGTAATAAACTATGCGGTAAACCAGCTGAAGGTGAAACACATAATAGTTTGTGGCCACTACAACTGCGGCGGCGTGCGTGCCGCCATGCTGCCCAAAGACATGGGCATACTGAACCCATGGCTGCGCAACATACGCGATGTGTACCGCCTGCACCATACCGAGCTGGATGCCATACAAGATGAACATGAACGCTACAACCGCCTGGTAGAGCTGAATGTGCAGGAGCAATGCATTAATGTAATAAAAACTGCTGCCGTACAGAAAAGCTATACCAAAAATGGCTTCCCTGTAGTGCATGGTTGGGTTTTCGATTTGGAAACCGGTTTCATTAAAGATCTCGAAATTGACTTTCCCGTAATACTGAAAGATATACAAAAGATATACGACCTCTCTGAGGACGAATAGAATTTGTACAATATTATTTTATTTCACTATCTTGGCTGGTGCCTGTTATTACCATTATATATATGGCTATGGCAGGCACCATTCTTTTGCAAGCAAAAAATAGAAGCCATGAAAAAACTATTGAAAATAATAGGCTTTACCCTACTGGGTATAGCAGGCCTGATAGGTATACTGATTGGGTATGCGCTGATAGCACTGCCCAATGTAGATAAAGCCCCCAACCTGAAGGTGGAGATAACCCCACAACGGGTGCAGCGTGGCGACTATCTGGCCAATGCAGTAGCCAGTTGTATGGATTGCCACTCTACCCGCGACTGGACTAAATACTCGGGGCCGTTGGTGCCTGGTACGCTGGGCAAGGGTGGCGAAACCTTCGACCAGAAGTTTGGCTTTCCCGGTGCCTATTACTCGCGCAACATTACGCCATTTGGCATCAGCCGCTATACCGATGGCGAACTGTACCGCGTTATAACCACCGGTGTTACCAAAGAAGGCAGGGCCATGTTCCCGGTTATGCCCTATACCCACTATGCCAAAATGGACCCCGAAGATATATATAGCCTTATAGCTTACCTGCGCACCATACCATCTATAGACAATAAGGTGCCCGAGTCGCACTCCGATTTTCCGATGAACATCATCATCAATACCATACCCAAGCAAGAAGCCCCCGGGAAAATGCCCAGCCCTACCGACAAGCTGGCCTATGGTGCCTACCTGTGCAATGCAGCAGGTTGCAACGAATGCCACACCCGCGAAAAGCGCGGGCAAATAATAATGGAATTGCAGTACAGCGGTGGTCGCGAATTCAAATTTCCTGATGGTTCTGTAGTGCGTTCTTCCAACATTACACCTGATGTAAATACCGGCATAGGCTCGTGGACCGAAGAAATGTTTATCAACCGCTTCAAGGCATTTGGCGAACCGGGCTATGTGGCACCGGGTGTACCCATGGGCTCTTTCAATACCCTTATGCCATGGACCATGTATGGAAAGATGAGCCGCGAAGACCTTGCCGCCATATATACCTACCTGCACAGCATGCCCGCACAGGTAAATGCTGTAACCAGGTACACCCCAGCCGCAAAGAGCTAATGATAGCACACCGCTGTGTAAGTTGGTGCATACATGGCACTCATCTGAGGTAATACTACAATTTTGTGTTGCTTGCCCTTATGTAATATGGTAAAGGTGCGTGCAGCACTATCGAGGTCTTATCACCTGCAAGGCACCCGGCTTTACCCCAAATGAGAGTGTAGAGGCACAGTCGTAGGCATCACCATCTGTTTGCATCAGTTTCATATTGGGATGGGTAATGGTTACCTCTTTGCCACGATAGTGTTTCACCCACGGGCTACCCAGTATGGTGCCGGTCATGGCACGCAGGGCTATGATGCTACCCAGTATTCTGGGGAAACGCTTCACAATCACTACGTCCAGCAGGCCATCGGTATAGCTGGCAGAGGGGGCTATTTTGAAGTTGTAGCCAAATTCTGTGCCATTGGCTACATTTACCATAAAGGCGTTTTCCGATATTTTTTTACCGTCTATAGTTATATCGAATTTGAGCGTTTTGTACGTCCACAAGTGGCGTGTAACCAGCCATGCATATACGGCAAGGCCACGACGGTCGCTGGCTGCAAATTCTTTGGAAATAAGCGCATCAAAAGCTACACCGGCATTGCTCAGAAAAAGGCGTTCGCCTACATAGCCCAAGTCTATGGCGGCAGTCTGGCCATTATTAATGATCCGCATGGCATCGGCCACGGCCAGTGGCAGGCCCAGCGTACGGGCCAGCCCGTTGCCAGAACCACGGGGTATAATGCCCAGTGCTGTTTGGGTACCAGCAAGGCCATGTACCACATCGTTTACCGAGCCATCGCCCCCAACTGCTACTACAGCCCATGCCCCTGCTTGTGCAGCAGCGCGCGCCAACTCTATACCGTGGCGGGCACGCTGGGTATACTGTATCTCGTAGCTGAACTTTGAGTTGTCGATACAGGCATCTACTGCCTGTTGTATTTCTTTTTGCCGCTCTACCCCCGATCTGGGGTTGATAATGAATACCAGATGTCTCAAACTCATGACAGTTGTGCTTTCAGGCTAAGGTCCAAACTCACGGCATGGTGTGTCAGTGCCCCTACCGATATCAGGTCTACCCCTGTAGCAGCGTATTCCTGTATATTATCCAGCGTTATACCGCCCGATGCTTCTGTTTCGTACCGGCCATCTATCAGGGCTACTGCTTCGGCCATTTGGGTGGGTGTATAGTTATCCAGCATGATGCGGTCTATGCCACCGGTAGCCAGTACCCGGCGCACATCGTCTATGTTGCGGGTCTCTACTTCTATTTTCAGCGGCAGGTTGTTGCTCTTCAGATAATCTATGGTGGTAGTAATAGCTTGCTCTATACCACCGCAAAAGTCTATATGGTTATCCTTCAGCATCACCATGTCGTACAGGCCCATACGGTGGTTGGTGCCACCACCTATACGCACCGCTTCTTTTTCGCACATTCTGAACAGGGGTGTGGTTTTGCGTGTATCCAGTATACGGGCTTTATAACCAGTTACGGCATCGGTATAGGTGCGGGTCAGTGTAGCTATGCCGCTCATACGCTGCATACAGTTCAGCACCAGCCGCTCGGCCTGCAGTATGGTGTGTACACAGGCGGTCACTTCAAATGCTATTTCGCCGGGTTGCACGGCTTCGCTATCTTGCTTATAGATAGTAAAAGTTGCTTCCGGCTCCAGATAGTGAAATATGTCCTGCGCCAGTGCCACACCTGCCAGCAGGCCAGCTTCTTTTATCTTTAGCACGGCACGGCCACGGGTGCTGGGTGCTATACAGGCCAGGGTAGAGTAGTCTCCGCCGCCAATATCTTCTTTCAGTGCTGCTTCTATAAATTCTCTGGTGTTCACTACCGGTTTCGTTTAATGCCCTGCAAAATTAGCCCGCACAGCTACACCAGCCGTGTATTGATGTATGTTATTTTTCGGGGTGTGTATTTGCTATGGGTTGTTGCTGCCTACTTCCTTCATGCGCAGCATATACTTACCCAGCACATCAAACTCTATATTCACAGTATCGCCCGCTTCTAAAGTGCCAAAGTTGGTATGTTCATACGTATACGGAATTATAGTTACCGTAAACTCATTGCCCGATACATTAAAGGCCGTCAGGCTCACCCCATTGATGCACACCGAGCCTTTTTCTATCATTAGCATAGCAAACTGCATGGGGTAGCTAAAGCGGAACAACCAACTACCATCCAGCGTTTGTTTTTCTATACAGGTGGCAGTAGCATCGGTATGGCCCTGCACAAAGTGGCCGTCCAGCCGGTCGCCTACACGCAGCGACAGTTCCAGATTCACTGCATCGCCCACCTTCCAGCTACTCAGGTTTGTTTTTTGCAATGTCTCGGCTACAGCAGTTACAGTATATCTGCTACCCTCTATGGCTACTACCGTAAGGCATACACCATTGTGGGCCACACTTTGGTCTATACGCAGCTCGTGGGTAATGCTGCTATCCATAGTAAAGTGTACATTACTACCCTCGTGTGCTATAGCAGCCACGGTAGCCTTGGTTTCTATTATTCCGGTAAACATGTTCTATTCTATTTTTTTACTGCACGGGCACGGTGTATGGTTGCCCCGGTATCGCTCCATACATTCAGGTTCATGTACATCAGCGCGCTATCTACCCGGTCGCGGGTCATGATGCCGGTAACAGTATCTTGCAGACGGCAGAATATATGGCCGGGATGTAGTGTCAGTGTATCGCCGGCAGTAGTATCTACCCACGCACCGTAACGGCTTGCTGCCGTAATGCGAATGACGGCACCACCGGGGCATAGCCCTATTACATTCAGCTTGGTATTAGATAGTTTTATCAGTTGCACCTCCATAGAGTCGGCCCGCAGAAACAGGTCTTCATCGGCCTTGTAAACGGTGTCGTGTACTTTATAGTTGCCCTGAAACAAATCGGCCGGGTATATACATACCGTATTATCGGGCTTGCCGGGGAAACCCCAGTTATAGTTCACGGCTTCGGGGTCGTTGCAATAAGGGTTGGTAAGACGCGGGTCGTCTACCGGGGCAGGGTCTTCCCATTTCTTGCAGGAATACACAAGGAGCGCAGCAAGCAATACCAGACATACAGTTGAGAAAATACCACGCATATTATTATTGCCGTTCAGGGTTTGGCTTCGTTAGACTAAACGCATTTTTGTCAAAATTATTCAAAATAGCCCGAACCACCGAGTATAAATGTATAACGCCATCTGTTTAGAAACCAAAAGCGCATCCCGTTTGAGATGCGCTTTTGTTTAGGTGGGGGCCGAGTGGCACGCACAAAATATTAGTTATAGTTTACTGTTACAGGTACGCCTGTAGCGTTGGTGTACAAACCAGCAGTTTGGCCGGCAGCCACGTTCAGGGTAGCACCTACGTTCAGTGTTTCTGTACCGCCAGAGCTTAGTACACCGGTTGATGTTGGTGAGCTGGTAAAGTTATCAACTGTCATGGTGTGTGTAGCACCGTCGCTGATGACGCAAGATACGGGCAGCGTAATGGCATAAGTGTAACCCGCCTGACCCGCAACTGTGAAGCTGGCTGCAGAAACAGTACCGGTAGTAGCTGGCAATGTAACACCACCTGCGCCACCTGTGGTACGTGTACCGGCTGGTGTAAGCACTGCTGTACCAGCCAGAGTAGCAGATACTGCTACGTTACCAAAGTTCATATCTACTGTTTTGGCAATAGTGATAGGCTGAATAATGTTGGCAGAAGCTGATGCTGTTGCAGTAGCCTGCGCAAAAGAAGCAGTTGAAAATCCGATCAGTCCTACAGTGGCAAGCGCACAAGATTTCAGAAAATTGTTCATTGTTTGTTAGTTTGTTTTGTTAGTTTGTTTGTTTGTTCGTTGTTTGACTGCATTATTACCAATTGCGTGCCAAAAACACAATAAATTGATAATCAATTAATTGAAAAATTGGCACGCTCACTTTTTGTCCACGTAGTGGAAAATATTTCCGAATACGGCACAAAATGCATAAATAGGAATTATATATAAGACCCGAAACAACTTGCCCACAGCTGCCCAAAACGAGAATGGGCCGGAAAGCAATGCTCCCCGGCCCATTCTCGTTGGTGTAGCCCAATCTATGCTACTACAGGTAGTGTTATGGTAAATGTGGCCCCCTTGCCTACCCCTTCACTAAATGCATTCAGGTGTCCACCACTTCTTTCTACAATACGTTTTACTATAGAGAGCCCCAGTCCGTTAGTGATCTCACCCACAGTACCTGTTTTTGTGTTTTTTGTGAAGCGTTCCACTATTTTCTCGGCCTCTGATGGATGAAAACCAATGCCTTCGTCTGTTACATAGAGTTTTACCATATTGTCTTCTTTGCTCACCCGCACATATACCGAGCGGCCCGAGCCTGAGTACTTTATGGCATTGGCAATAACATTCTTAATCGCTTGACCTATGAGGAATGGATCTGCTTTTATATAGTAGGGCATATCGGTGTCTTCAAAAATCGTCACCTCCTTGTCTGTAGCAATATTGTGCAAACTGGCCACAGCCGCAGCCGCAACCTGCGATAGATTTACCATAGAGTTTTTGCCAGAAAAGGCAGATTCTTTCAGACTCTTCAGTAGTTGGGTCATATCTCTATCAAGCGATATGGCCTCATTTAGCATTATCTTAATGTGTTGGCGTTGCTCCTCTTCGTTGCAAATGTCATACAGGTTACACAAACCCACTATTCGATTAATGGGGCTGCGAAAGTCATGCGATAGAATATCGAACAAGCTATCCCTATCGGCTATTGCCTGATCTTTATCGTCCAGTGTAATTTGTATCTGGTTCAGCAACACCCCTACTTCATCCTGATAATGTGAAGGTAATGATGGTCGTTCTTTTCCATCTGTTGCGGCAACCAATACACTACGCGCATCTAAGAGTGGTCTCAGTAAACTGTTGAGAAACGGTAGCGACAAGGCCGTGGAAAGTAAGGTGAACCCAAGTACTACTATAAGAACCGTAACGTTGGTGCCGTCTACGTTGAGCGCAGATACCATATATGCTGCCACTCCTATGAGGGGAATATGTATTCCAATAAATGCCACCAATAAGAACTTCCGAATATAGCTTTTACGAGCAAATGGAATAGTAGATAATGCCTCGTAGGTTCCCATAAAATAATAGTATCACTAGTGCAATATTACGATGTCTGATAACAAACCAAAAACAATTGTCGTAAATTGCATGATACATATTTATTAGCAGTAAGACAACCTATTAATAGTTGTATCTGGGAAGCCTTATTGCATGGCTAAATCAGTTATAATTGACCGTAACGGGCACACCTCCGGCGTTTTGGTAATTGCCGGGTGCTTGGCCTGCATCTACATTCAGCGTAGCACTCACCTTTAGCATTTGCGTGCCTGTGGCATCCAAAGTGCCCGTAATAGCCGGCTCTGAAACGAAGTTGTTTACAAGCATTGTATGTGAAGAGCCATCCGAGAGCAGGCAACCTGATGGAAGCGTAATAGCAAAACTATAACCCGGCTGGCCAATTACATTGAAACTGGCCGGAGACACGACACCTGTTGTGGCAGGGAAAGTAACTCCACCGGCTCCGCCGGTGGTACGTGTACCCGATGGATCCATTACAGCTGTACCAGAAATGGTAGCAGAAACTGCTATGTTGCCAAAATTCATATCTACAGTTTTTACAAGTGCTATGGGCGTAACAATGTTGCAGGTTACAGAGGCCACTGAGGTTGTTTGTGCTACAGTATGTACTGCAAAAAACATAGGAATAATAGATGCAGCTACAGAGCGTTTGCAAGTGTGTACGAGATTGATAAAATTAGCTTTCATGTTTGTAGGTTTTGTACTGTTTTATGTAAGTGTATATGTTATTGCAGAACAATATGTTTGCCATTCAAAATTGAAATTATTTGAAGCGTACATACATGACCCTCGTCACCCATGTGTGTATTTGTTATCATGTTAATGATGTGTTGTTCTTGGGGCAATAATCGTAGCAAAAAAAAGGGGGCCATCTATGCGATGGCCCCCTTCGGGTATTGTAAAAAAACTATTTAGTGTGCATGGTGGTGGTGCGTAGCATGAGGGTCGGCCAGTTTGAAGAAGTCTTCATCTGTTACCTCTTGTACGGTAATAGCGAACTTGGTGTACAAATAACCAAACAGCTTGCCAAACAGCAAACGACGATATGTTTCGTCTACCATTTTCTCGTCTTTTGTTACTTTGTCCAGATAGCTTTCTATCCATGGGGCATCTTCAGCCTCGTCGGCACCCATACCGAAGTAAGCCAATACACGACCCTTAATGTCATCGCGAACTTCGTTCATTGTAATCTGGATACCGTTTTCCATCATCAGCTTGTCGCTGATGAGCTGCCAGCGCAGTTGGTGCTCAAAGCTGCCAAATTCTGCCTCAACTTCTTCAGCAGTTTTGGGCTTTTCGCCACCCTCGCGCAGCCAGCGTTTCAGGAACGGTACCGGCAGGGTGATGTCGGTTTTGTGTACCAATAGCTCAAACATCTCGTTCTGCAAGCGCTCGTTGGTGATGCGTGCCAGTTCGAACTGAATTTCTTCGCGCAGTCTGTTGGTAAATGCCTCTTCGGTAGTAATGTCTTTGTTGGGGAATACACGCTCAAACAGCTCGGCATCTATGCTGGCAGGTATCAGGTGGCCTACTTTGGTCAGCGTCAGTTTGTAGCTGTTACCAGCGGCCGATGCATCGGTTTTCAGCGGGTCTTTCATAAAGCCAGCCAGTTCTTCTTCTGTGCATACTTCCGAAGGAACTATTACTACAGTGTAGCCGGGAGCTTTGCCCATCAGCATTTCCTGCATTTTGGCAGGCATCTTGCCAAATTCTTCCGTGTCTTCTATAGCCTGTGTGCCTTCTGCAACGTTGCCATCGGCATCGCAAGCCTCGTAGGTGCTATATATGATGTTATCGGCAGCAGTAATTTCTGTCTGCTCGTCTACCTTGCCGTAGCGGCGGCTGATGCGCTCTTTCTCATCTTCCAGCATCTTGTCGGTTACTGGTATGTTGTAGTGTATCAGTGCATTGGCAGTTATTACACCGTCTACATCAAATTCCGGCTTCAAACCTACTTCAAAAGAGAACTCGGCATCAACAGGAGACATAATGTCTATGCGGGTTTCGGGGCCTTTTACCAGCATAGGCTGTGCAAATATTGCCAGCTTTTCACCTTTCATATAGTCTTCCAACTGGCGGCTGGCAGTACGTACCACCTCGTCGTTCAGCATAGACTGGCCATACATTTTGCGCAGCATACCGGCAGGCACCATGCCCTTGCGAAAGCCCGGTATGGTTGCCGTTTTGGCATAGCTCTTCAGGCTCTTTTCAAAAGCCGGCATGTAGTCGCTTTTTTCCAGCTTTACTGTAATGTTGTCGTGCAGTGTACCTATGTTTTCCCGCGTAACAGTAGCCATAATTTTTCCTGTTTTATTTTGATTACTTATAAGGTTACGGCGCAAGGCGCCAAATCGTTTTCAAATCGAAAAAGTGTGCGAAGGTACAACAATATGCGCATATTATCATATTTATGACAGGTGAGGGGCAGCACATGGCACACAAGAAAAAAAATAACCAAAGTCTTTGATGCATCGGTTTCTTATGTATCTTTGTCTTAGGTAAATGATAGTATCATGATATTTTCTTCGGAATTGATAAAGGGCACCCTGAAAACAATAGTGCTGAAAATGCTGGCCGACAATGGCCGTATGTATGGCTACGAGCTAACACAAAAAGTAAAAGAGCAAACAGCCGACCGCATACAACTTACCGAAGGGGCACTATACCCTACACTACATGCGCTGGAGCAGGAAGGGCTGGTAACCACCCAACTGGAGTATATGGGCAAGCGGGTGCGCAAGTACTATAGCCTGAGCCCCAGTGGCCAAACGCGCGCCACAGAAAAGGTGAGCGAGTTTGCCGAGTTTGTAAACACCATGAAACTGTTACTGGATACAGATCTGAAAACAGCATAAGTATGTACCGCCTCAGTGAAGAACAGATAGACTACATCCTCAATGACATCAGACGTGGTGGCATTGAAACGGAGGACCTGCAGTTGAACCTTCTGGATCATATATGCTGCATCATAGAGCGCGAGCTCGGAGAAAATGACGACTTCGGGCACTTCTACCACTCCAACGTGCACCGGCTGTACAAAAACAACCTACGCGAGATAGAAGAGGAAACCGTCAATTTATTAACATTCAAAAACTATTACACAATGAGAAAGGTAATGATAAGGGCCGGTGTGCTATCGGCAACATTTTTTATAATTGGTTCCATCTTCAAGCTGCAACACTGGCCCGGTGCCGGCGTGTTGATAGTGCTGGGTATCGTCAGCTTTAGTCTGTTGTTCCTGCCGCTGCTCTGCATCATGAAGGCACGTGAGGTACGTACCTCGCGAGATCGTATGGTAGTAGCACTGGCCGGCCTGATAGGCATATTGTTTTCGCTGGCTACTATGTTTACGGTGATGCACTGGCCGGGGGCCAATGTGCTGTGGTTCTCGTCGGTAGGTGTTTCTGGTCTTGTACTATTGCCTGTGTATTTCTTTACCGGCATACGCCACCCCGAAACCCGGCTGAACACCAGCCTGATGTCGGTACTGATACTGGGCATAAGCGGGTTACAGTTTACCTTGCTCAATACCCGCCCCGGCCCTTCGCAGGGCCATGTAAGGGTACAGGCTTGGATAGCCGAAGAAACCCTGCTGCAGTCTATGCAGCCCGACAGCATGAGTGTGGCCGCAGCGAGTATTACAAACTTATGTACACAGATAAAAAGCATGGCACTGGCCAATGCCGCCGATAACCCCACACTAAAGCTGCGCGAGGGACGGCCGGGCGATGAATTTACACAGGCAGGGCAGGGAGTAAAACTACTTGCAGCACTGCAAAAGGCTGTGTATGACTATAATAAAGTACATGGGCATGCAGCCTTGCCATATGATGGTACCCTGCTCGATAACGACTTGTCGCAGACGGGCTACCAATACACCAATCTTTCGCTACTTACAGCTGTAACCCAGTTACAAATGTACCTGGCCAATGCCGAGGGAAATCACCGTATAGCGGCCGTTATCAAATAATGCTTCATACAACAGAAAAGGCGGGGGAGGTGGCTCTCCACTTCCCCCGTTGTTGTTTTGCCATAGTCTTTTTGCATAATGGTGGTTTTTATTAATTTTAACCGCTTGCTGTACAAAACCAACAATTCTTCAGGTTGTATTTGATAGCCCGGCACAGTACCACTAAAAACGAATAAAGACTGATGAAACGCACCACCATCAATAGGGTAATGCAGGTATCGCTGTTGTTTGTAACTATGTGTTACCTCACCTCTTGTGCCACCCGTTATAAAACCGACAATCACCGGCCCGACAAACACAAGTACCGCAGGGCCGGGCGCGCATGGTAATGCATCGTGAAGATGACGAAACAACACACACAACGCTTAATTGTTATGTTTCTTTTGCGCTAAGTGCGGAATCTGCGAACGATGAATCATTTACGGACTTCCGAAATGCTGCATAAATGAAATTGACTTGTTGAAATGGTGTAAATTATTTTGCCATCATCGCAAAGCTATACTACCAGCCACCGCATAGACTGGCTGTATAATGCATCTTATCACTTTTATGATGAGAATTGCATATGTTTGCATGCTCACAACAGGCTACCAGGCCTGCACTCGTATACACATGTTTCAGTTGTCGTTACAAAAAATCTATCGGTGGGCTATGTACATGCTGATAGCTATACCGTTCCTTATCTATCTCTACTACATCAATGCCTATGCCGTCAACCTACCCCGGCAAGACGACTTCGATGCTATTTTAGGATTTTTGGTAAAGTACCGTCAGGCCACCGGGGCCGACAAGTTGTGGCTAATGTTTTCGCAACATAACGAGCACCGTATTTTCTCTTCAAGGTTGGTATATGCTTTATACTACGAGCTTACGGGCACTATCAATTTCCGTCACATCATTTTCATTGACGCGGCCATACTGGCTACCCTGTTTTTGCTGATGGCTGGTTTCATACGCCGTATGGTGCCAGATAACTGGCATGTAGGCGTACTGGTACTGAGCCTGTGCCTGTTTGATATGAACAACTACGAAAACATGAATTTTGCTATGGCCGGCATGCAAAATTTTGGCATTGTGATGTTGTTTGCAGCAGCATTGTGGGGGTATGGCAGCAATAAAACCGTAGGCTACGCCACAGCAGCCCTGTTACAGGCTATTGCCGTTTTCTCTAGCGGAAACGGCCTGCTGGTAGCGTTCTTTTTGGTGGTATACACAATTGTGGCCCGCATAAAACCGGGCATGGTTTTGTCTATATTGGTGTTTGCAATTTGTGTGCCGCTCTACTACTACCATTACCAAAAAACAGACAACGGATTCTTTACGCTGGAGCCACAGAAATTTGTACCCTATTTTATGCACTGTCTCGGGGCGCATTTTCATAAAGAGCTCGGTGTCATTGCTGCTGCAATACTCCTGATACTTTCTGTAGTGTTTTTACCGGTGCAGCGGTGGTTTAGGTTTCCGCAAGAAGGGCTACCAGTGCTTACTATGCTGGCATTTCTACTTGCATCTCTGGGTGTAATGGCTATTTTCAGGGCCAACCTGCCAGTAGAGTTTGCCTACTCCAGTCGCTACTTCATTTACTCTCACCTTGTTACTACTATTGTTTTTGTTCTGTATCTGTACCGTTTTCGCGAGCGCAAGGTGGGTATAGCTACTACCGTAATTATGCTATTCCTCATTTTCATTGCCATACGCAACTACAACGATGGCAGTAAGATGCTGGTAGCCCTGCAACACAACAATGTAGTGGCCGACTACGACTACCCCGACCCCGGCCATGCCAAACAAGTGTGCGAAGACGCATGCAGACTAAACATCTATTGCATAGACCAACACCGTATAAAAATACAGTAATTTCGTCCCCTCAAAAAATCTATATTCGTGAGCACATACTCTATACTCATCACCGGTGGTTGTGGCTTTGTAGGCTCTAACCTTGCGCTGATGCTGAAGGCGAAATATCCTTCTTACCAGATTACGGCCTTAGACAACCTGAAGCGCAGAGGGTCTGAGTTGAACCTGCCCAAGCTAAAAGATGCAGGTATAGCTTTTATACATGGCGACATCCGCAACCGCGAAGATCTGGAGCTCGATCAATCGTTCGACTACATTATAGATGCCGCTGCCGAACCATCGGTAATGGCGGGTATGGGGGCCATGCTCAGTTATGTCATCAATACCAACCTCACAGGCACCATCAATACGCTGGAGCTGGCTGCCCGCAGCAAGGCAAAATTCATCTTTTTGTCTACCAGCAGGGTATACCCCATTCCGTATCTGGAGCAGGTAGCCTATACCGAAGGAGATACACGTTTCCTACTGTCTGAAGAGCAAACATTGCCCGGCATGAGTGCGCGCGGTGTGGCAGAGAATTTTCCGCTGGACAAAGCCCGCTCGGTATACGGTGCCACAAAGCTGGCATCAGAATTGCTGATAGAGGAGTTCAGAGAGTTCTTTGACGTGAACTATGTAATAAATCGTTGCGGAGTGATTGCAGGGCCGCACCAAATGGGCAAAGTAGACCAGGGGGTAATAACACTATGGGTGGCCCGCCATTTTTGGGGGCGCGATGTGGCCTACTTTGGCTATGGCGGTACTGGCAAGCAAGTGCGCGATGCCTTGCATATCTTCGATTTGTTCGACCTTGTAGATTATGAGATTCACCACTTCGACCATGTAAATGGCCGTACCATGAATGCCGGTGGCGGATTGGCTTCGAGCGTATCGCTGGCAGAACTGACGGCCATATGTGCCGAGGTGACGGGCAATAAGGTGGGCGCATCGTCGGTAATGGAAAACCGAAAGGGCGATATTCCGCTGTATATCACAGACAATACGCTCATTACCACACAAACCGGCTGGGCACCTCGTCGTAACGTAAAGGATATCATTACCGATACATTCAACTGGATACATCAGAACGAACACCAACTAAAACCAATATTAAACGCATAACGACATGAATATTGCCATAGTAAGCGGCTCTAACGGACTTATAGGAAGCGAAAGTGTTGCCTTTCTTTCCGACAAGATGGACCTTGTCATTGGTATAGACAACGACCAGCGTGCCTATTTCTTCGGGCCATCGGCATCTACCCGCTGGAACCGCGAGGTGCTGCAAAGCAAGTACAGCAACTACAAACCCCTGAACCACGACATACGCGACTATGCCAGTCTGGAAACTATATTCAAAGAGTATGGCAACGATATAAAGATTGTGGTACATACCGCAGCACAACCCAGCCACGACTGGGCCGCCCGCGAACCCATAACCGACTTTACCATCAACGCCAATGGTACACTCAACTTTTTGGAACTGACTCGCCTGCACTGCCCCAAAGCAGTATTCATCTTCACCAGTACCAACAAGGTATATGGCGATACGCCCAACTTTTTACCATTGGTAGAGCTGGACAAACGCTGGGAAATAGAAGAATCGCACGCGTTCTTCAAAGATGGTATAGACGAGACCATGAGTATAGACAACTCCAAGCACTCTGTTTTCGGTGCCTCTAAGGTAGCTGCCGACATCATGGTGCAAGAGTATGGCAAGTATTTCGATATGAATACTGCCATCTTCCGCGGTGGTTGCCTTACCGGCCCGCAGCACTCTGGTGCCCAGTTGCATGGCTTCCTGTCTTACCTCATGAAGTGCGCCATAACCGGCGACCATTACACCATATTTGGCTACAAAGGCAAGCAAGTGCGCGACAATATACACGCATGGGATTTGGTGAATATGTTCTGGCACTACTACCAAAACCCACAACCCGGCGGGCAGGTATACAATGCAGGTGGTGGCCGTTTCAGCAACTGCTCTATGCTGGAAGCCATAGATATTTGCGAAAAGATAACCGGCAACAAAATGAACTTCAGCTATACCGACAACAACCGCTCGGGCGACCATATTTGGTATATATCAGACGTAAGCAAGTTCAAACAGCACTACCCCGAGTGGGATTATAAATACTCGCTGGAGGTAACAATGGAGCAGATTTTCGAGAATATGAGGGCAAGGGTATAAGCAACCATATTGCTTAATTATATCTTAATTACTTTTGCAAACCCGGATGCCACTAATAAATGTGGCATTCGGGTTTGCTCAATAAACAACTTCCCTATCAGGGGCACATCCAGCATACACAACCAGCATGAAGCTAAGCGTAGTAATACCAGCCTACAACGAGGCACTGAACCTGCCAGATACACTCAACGCATTTTATGCCGAGCTGAAGGCCAATAACATAGACCACGAATTGCTGGTAATAAACGACAACTCTAAAGACAATACCGGCGAGGTTATCACCGAGCTGCAAAAAACCATCCCAACCCTCAATACATTGTTTAACCCGCCGCCCCATAACGGTTTCGGCTATGCCATTCGCCGCGGGTTGGAAAATTTCAGTGGCGATTGCGTAGCTATAGTAATGGCCGATATGAGTGACAGCCCTACCGATCTGGTGAAGTTCTACAACACCTGGCTGGAAAAAAAAGTAGACTGTGTATTTGGCGACCGCTGGAGCAAGGGAGGCCGTGTAACCGACTACCCCAAAAACAAACTGTACCTGAACCGGTTTGTGAACCGGATGATTAGTATTGTCTTCCGCCTGCGGTACCGCGATACCACCAATGCCTTTAAGCTATACAGCCGTCAGTGCATGGAAGGATTGAAACCATTTA
>JAGKWS010000095.1 GCA_021151685.1 Chitinophagaceae bacterium | reverse complement strand
CTTGCATTGTAATAAAATGTGTAATTAAGCAATAAGCAAATCTACATTTTTTTTATAAAAAAGCAACTTTATCAGGAAAAATACAGTGTAGGTTTTATCAAAAAAAAGAGCGGAGTTTGCCCGATTGCAAACCCCGCTCTTTGTAAATAATGCAGATTACTTTTCTGTAACCACACGGAATGTGGCCCTATCGGCACCAGATGTAATGGTTACCAGGTACACGCCCGATGGCATATGGGCAGGCAAAGATACTGTATGTACTATGCTGCTACCCACTGCTGTGGCTTGCGATTGTGACATAACCTGACCCAATACATTGGTAACGGTAATGGTAGCCTCTGTGCCACTGGCCAAACGACCATTTACTGTAAAGGTACCATGGTTGGGGTTGGGCGTTATGCTGAATGCACTGCCGGTATTGGTGGTTTCCCATATGCCGGTGGTAACACGTACTGTATAGCCATTGCTGAGCCCTATGTGTGGCGTAACGCAAGGCATGCTGGTGGTAACCTTGCAGTGCACTACCTGACCATTGCTAACGCTGCTGGTAACGAAGGTAGATGCTGTTGCACCGGGTACCAGTGTACCATCAATAAACCACTGGTAAATGGGCGAAGGACCGCCATATGGCGCAATAGCCACAAAGGTAACAGGCTCGCCGGGAGCGGCTACCGCGGGGCTTGCACTTACTGCTACGGTATTGACCGCAGGTGCTTGTACCGTCATTACAAACGGACTGCTGATAACAGTAGTTGCCGTAGCACAGGCCACATTGCTGGTGAGCTGGCAGATGACAATGTCGCCATTAGCAGGAGTGGTGCTGTAGGTGCTGCCTGTGCCTACATTGGTGCCGTTAATGTTCCACACATAGGCGGGGGCTGTGCCACCATTTACCGTTACGGCCGAATAGGTAACTGAATTGCCGGTACATACAGTATCGTTTGGTATGGCATCAACCGTTACGCCCGGTGTTACACTTGGTGTAACGTTCATGGTAACAGAAGATGACACTGTAGCTGGTGTGGCACATGGCAGGCTGCTGGTGAGGTCGCAGGTTACTACATCGCCATTGGCCGGGGTGTATGCATACGATGGTGCCGATGTGCCCACTGCAGAGCCGTTTACATACCACTGGTAGGCTGGTGTAGTACCACCATTGGTGGGGGTAGCATTGAAGGTAACTGTGCCTATTGCCGAACAGATAGAAGTACCCGGCGTAGCCGAAACCACTACAGTTGGTACCACGGCCGAGCCTGTGACATTGACAGTTACCACCGCCGACAATGCCCCACAGCCTGCTGTACTGATGATACGCACACTATAAGTGCCAGCAGTAGTTGCGGTGTAGGTAGCATTGGTTTCGCCGGCAATATCGCTAACGCCTGTGAGCCATTGGTAAGATAGGCCCGAAGGTGATGCGGTAAGTACCTGACTGCCACCAGTACATATTAATACAGTGCCCGAAGGTGATACGGTGGCTGCTGGGGTAGCATAGACCGTAACGACCACAGAAGATGCCGATGTGCAGCCACCGCCGCTAACCGTGTAGCTGATAGTAGCAGTGCCTGCTGACATGCCGGTAACAGTACCTGCTGCTACCGTAGCCACGGCAGTATTGCTACTGCTCCATACACCACCAGGGGTAGTGCAGGCAAGGGTTGTGTTGCTACCCGTACACACTGTAGGTGTGCCGGTAATAGCCGCCACGGCTACAGGTGCATTCACGGTTACATTGGCTGTTGCTGCTACTGTGCCGCATGCATTGGTAACGGTGTAGGAAATAACTGCATTGCCCGCTGCTACACCTGTAACAACGCCAGCAGTGTTTACGGTAGCAACGGCAGTGTTGGCACTGCTCCATACGCCGCCTGTTGTAGCATTGCTGAGTGTAGTGGTGAGACCTGTACACACAACGGCGGTACCAGTAGTAGCGGTTACTGTTGGTGCAGCCACTACGGTAACCACTGCTGTTACATTGCCGGTGCCTACTACATAGGTGATGGTGGTAGTGCCTGCTGCAATACCGGTAACAATACCATTGGTACTGTTGACCGTGGCTACTGCAGGTGTGCTACTGGTAAAGGTGCCACCGGGTGTGGCATTGTCCAGATCGGTAGTGCCACCCACACATACCGTAAAGGTGCCGGTAATTGGGGCCGTTGTGGGGCCGGGGTTCACCGTAAAGTTGTTGGAATTGATGTTGAAGAACACATTGCCGTTGCCCTTAACCTTGATGCGTGCGGCGGTTGTAGCGGTACCGGGGTTGGGTAGCGATACCGATGCCGTACCTGTATTGGGGAATGTACCTATGGTGTAGGCCCATGTATTGCCACCATCAACCGACATATAGATGTCTACATTGGCGGCACTTACCGGGGCTGCATTGGTGCCTACTACATCCCATGTAATGGTTTGGGTAGAGCCGCCTGTGTATACAATGCCTGTAGTGTTTTGGCTGGTAACGCGGAAGCCACGGAAACCGTTGGCCGCACCTGTGCTGTAGGCGTTCAGGTGTACCGTATCATCGGGAATGTTGAAGCAACCCATGCCGGCACGTATGTTACGGAATACACTTTTGAAGGTGAGGTAACGGGTAGTGTCGGGTGCTTTTTCGCCTGCATTAGACAACACACCGCTCAGTACATTGGACAGGCGGGGGAAGATGCGCGTTTCGGTATAGGCAGGCTGATAGCTGCGGAAGATTGGCCCGCGTACAAATGTTTGATTGAGGCGTGCGCCGAAGTCGCCAAGGTTCCACTGGTACCAGCCATAGGTAATGGCTGTATCGCCGGTAGAAGGTGTGGCGGTAGGTGCGGTGAGTTCGAATGGCGTTTTGTAAGGTATGTTGTATGTTGCTATAAAACCACCAACGGTAACCGTACCATGACCCGAAGATGCAGTAACCGCACAGGCACCGCCACCGCCGCCAGTCAGTTCGAACTGAATCTGCTCGAGGCTGTTGGCACTGAAGTAGGGCGAGCTGTTGGCCTGTACGTTGTCTGGCGAGCAAATGCCGGCATAGTCCATAATGGTAGCACCGCTGGCAGGCTCGTAGGCATTGGCCGATGAGGCATTACCGCCACAAGAGCCATCAAGATTGTTGTTGAAGGTGTGGCTGGAGCCAAACTGATGGCCCAACTCGTGACATACATAATCTATATCATAGGCATCGCCTACAGGCACCGAAGAACCGGTAACCCCGCGGGCTTTGTTGCCGTTAGAGCAAATAACCCCCAGAGAGGCCAAACCACCAGCACCGGTAGTAAAGACATGACCAACATCGTAGTTGGCAGAGCCAATGCGGGTATCGCACGTTGTCTGGTTTTGCGAAAGGCAGCCAGACGGGTTGGTGTTGAGACTATTAAAAGGGTCGGCACCATTGGTGCTGCCGGTTGCCGTTGGCCAAATGATCTGGTCTTCGGTTGCTACAAGGTTCAGCTGTACAGAAAGCTCGCGATTATACACCGCGTTTACACGATTGATGGACGTAACTATACGGCTAAGGCATTGGGCAATAGTGGGTGTAGGCAAACCTGTAGCCGCCTGACAGTAGAAGTTGTTGGCCGATACCGCAAGGCGGTAGGTGCGTATTTGTGTGCCGTTTGTGGTAATGGCCGCAATAGTGGGGCTTTGAGGCATTTTAGCCTTTTCCACAACGTTTAGCCCGCTGGCAGGCGATGGTATGGTTATTTGGTTCAGGTTGGTAGCGGGCAGGCCTGTGCCACGGTTCAGTTCCAGTATTTCGCCACCGGGGTGCTGGTCGTTATCGCCATGCACTTCACACTTCATGCGCTGAGACCATGGGCGGTCTTCGTCGCTTTTGTAGTGCAGCACATAGTAGCCATCGTTCAGGTTGTCGTAGGGGTCGGTAAATGCTACCTGCTCGCCATCGAACACTACACTATTGAACCCGAACAGGTTGAAGTCGAATTTAGCCGTTACGCGTGGGTCATTTACGGCCTCGCCGGTAAAGGTGCGAATATCGGGGTAGCGTACGGCCAGTTCTGGCTCCATCATGGGGGTACACCACACTCTGAAGTCGCGCATGGTGCCATCGGGCATGGGCAGGCTAATGATAGACGCATTATTATAATCTTCGGATATGGACCAAAACTGAGATTTCAACGCAGCCACATCGAGACGGTAGAGTGCGTATTTTTTCAGGCTTAGCCGCAATAGGTGTGCGGGTGGTGCCTGTGTTACAGGCACTTTGGTCCATGCGCTGCGCGCAACAGCAGACGGGCGGCTGATAATGTTTTTTTGCGGTGCTTTTGTTTGGGCGGTAACAGCACCAGCACCACACAGCCACGCCAGCAATGAGATACGTGTAAACAGTTTTTTCATGTTTTGAGACACTTAAGCGACGTTGAAGTTAAAAAAAATATGGGAAAGGCGATGAAGATATGGGGTAAAGACGTGATAATGAGGTGTATGTATGTGCTGTTGGTAAATGTGTGTATCATTTTTCGTGCTGTGTGTGGCAATTTTTACATTTGCTGCGCCTATGCAAGTGCAGCGAGTTGTTATAATGGTGTTTATTTGTCTGTTGGTACAGGCAATGGTGGGTAGTAATGCAACTGCAAAAAAGCCACAGCCGCAAGACAAAGAAACGAGGGCAGAGCGAAAGGCACGCAAACGCAAAGAGCAGGAAGCGGCACAGGTAAAGAAATACAGTACAGAAAAAGCTTCGGAACAGCCTACTGCCGTATTGCCCGCACGCAAAAAGCCCGAGCTGGCATGGCCAGTGAGCCGTAAAAAGAAGAAATACCGCATAGATGTTTTGTTGCCACTATACCTTGATGAGCTGGTGCGGGGCGAGGCGGTAACCTTCAGAGACAAGGTGCCTGATAAGGCATCGCCCGGATTGGCGTTTTATCAGGGACTAAAGATGGCCGCCGATAGTCTGGAGCGTGCCGGAGCAAGGCTGGATGTACACATACACGATGCAGGGTCTTTCCGCGAGTCGCCCGATATGCTGATAACCGGGCGCAAGCTCGACTCTACCGACCTGATAATAGGCGTGGTAGAGCAGCACGATATACCTGTGCTGGCGGGTTATGCACGCAAGAAGCGTATCAACTTTGTATCGGCCCTTACCAACTATGATGGCTGGGTGAAGGATAACCAATACTTTACCATGTTGCAGCCATCGGTAAAGAGCCATTGCGAGTACATGATAGATGAGCTATCTAAGCGGTATGCCGACAAGGAGGTTGCACTACTGTACCGCAGCAATTCGCTGGCCGATGATAATGCCGCCCTGTACATGATGAATGACTTGTATAGCGAGGTAGTATTCAAAAGGCTGCAATGCAACACTATGCCCTCCAAAGAAGTATTGGCCAGCGTACTGGATACCTCCAAACCCAATGCAATAGCAGTAAGTATACTGGACCCCGACTATGCCGATAGCCTGCTGGCACTGTTACACAGCTATTTTCCCAACATTCATCTGGATGTATATGGTATGCCCACGTGGAATAGCATAGCCACCCTGCGCAAGCCCGGTAGCTACCGCAACATTACGGTGCATGTCACCTATCCCTTCAACTACAACAAGGCCGACTCGACAGTGTTGCAACGGGTGAAACAACAGTATGCCAAAGAATTTGGCGGTACCCCCGGCGAGATGGTGTTTCGTGGTTATGAGGCCATGATGTGGTATGGTACATTGCTGCGTAAGTATGGAACTATCTTTAATGCCGACTATGCCGACCTGAGCGGTGCGCCCTTTACCCGCTACCGCATAAAGCCCCGTTGGGATAGGAATGGCAGTTTGCTGTATCTGGAGAACAAGAACATTTATCTCTCTACTTATCAGGGTGGTATTTACCGTACAGAGTAGGGCATCTTTATAAAATCTTTACGGATAGTGTATCGGGTTTTATCAAGCACTTACGCACGGCTTTCTACCTTTGCGCCAGCATAGAAAGCCATGAAACAAACAGCATCTCGACACGGTAATATATGGCGGCAGTGCTTGTATGGCGTGGCTGCCATAGGTACTATGTCGGTCATTGGCTGGGCTACAGAGCGGTACATGGGGTACCATGTTATTGCATTCGGGTTGCTGCTGGTAGTATCTCTGGCGTCCATGGTGATGGATGTAGTGCCGGTATTGCTTACTGCATTGGTAAGTGCGCTGGTATGGGATTTTTGTTTCATTCCGCCCCGGTTCACATTTCATGTACGAAGGACGGAGGATGTTATTTTTTTGCTGATGTACTTTGTGGTGGCCATTACAGGGGCTGCACTTACGTTTCGCATCAGAAAGATGCAACAACTGGTGCGCGAAGAAGAAGAACGAAAAACGGCATTACGGTTATACGATACCTTGCTCAACTCCCTCTCTCACGAGCTGCGTACACCCATTGCTACCATTATTGCCGCAACAGATAACCTACAAACACAACAGCACCAGCCGGGCAGTCACTACCATACCGAGTTGGTGGGCGAGATAGCCCAGGCAACCTTGCGGCTGAATGAGCAGGTGGAAAATCTGCTGAGTATATCGCGGTTGGATGCGGGTTTTATACATGCCGGTAACGACTGGACAGATATTAGTGAACTGGCATATAATGTAGTGCAACGGGTAGAGGATGTAGGCAAAGCGCACAATATAGTAGTGAATATAGCCGAAGATATGCCGTTGGTAAAGACTGATGCCGGACTATTGCAACAGGTGTTGTACAATTTAGTATCGAATGCGGTGCGCTACACGCCTGCGGGTAGTACGGTAACTGTGAGTGCAGCTGCTGCTGATGAACAGTTGCTGCTGAGTGTGGCAGATGATGGGCCGGGTTTTCCGGAAGAGGAGATAGAGCGTGCTTTTGAAAAGTTCTACCGGCTCCACAGAACCA
The DNA here is from genome assembly GCA_021151685.1 of Chitinophagaceae bacterium. Classification (GTDB taxonomy): domain Bacteria; phylum Bacteroidota; class Bacteroidia; order Chitinophagales; family Chitinophagaceae; genus Nemorincola. The sequence continues at coordinate 8,886 of JAGKWS010000095.1, read as the reverse complement.
TTGCCGGTGGCACAGGGCTGGGCCTATCTATAGTACGGGGTTATACCGAGGTTTTGGGTGGCACCGTAACCCTGAAAAACCGGCAGCCTCATGGTGCATTGTTTGAGGTGCGTATCTTGGCCGAATTGTCTTACCTGAAAAATCTGAAGCATGAATAACGGGCTGATACTGGTGACGGATGATGAGCGGCAGATGCAGAAGCTCTTGCAGATAACGCTGGAAAGTGCAGGCTATGTGGTGGTGCAGGCCACAACCGGCAGAGATGCACAAACATTGGCTGCAAGTACCAATCCCGATTTGATTTTGTTGGACTTGGGGCTGCCTGATGAAAGTGGGCACGAAACACTACGGAAGCTGAAGGAGTGGTACACAAGACCGGTAATGGTAATATCGGTACAGAGTGGCGAACAGGATATAGTAGCCGCACTGGACCATGGTGCGCACGACTATATAGTAAAACCCTTCAGAACAGGAGAATTACTGGCACGGGTGCGGGCACTACTGCGTAGAGATACCGGAAATGTAGCCACACCCCATGTAATAACGGCCGGAGACCTTACCATAGACCTTGCTGCCCGAACAGTGAAGAAGGGGGAAGAATGGCTGAAACTGACAGCTACCGAGTATAACCTACTGAGTATGCTGGCCCGTAATGCTGGCCGGGTACTTACCCATCAGCACCTGCTGAAGGAGATATGGGGTGCCACGTTTGTAAACGAGACGCAATACCTGCGGGTATTTGTGGCCCAACTGAGAAAAAAGATAGAAGACGACCCCAACCGGCCGCTGCTGCTGCTTACCGAGCCCCGTATAGGCTATCGTTTCGCAGGTTAGTTACATAATTATATAAAATTTATTTTATGAATTCGAATCGCAAAGATTTGAACAAGGTTTCTATTGCCTCGTTGCTGGTGGCACTGGGCATTATTTATGGCGATATAGGTACCAGCCCGCTATATGCGCTGCGTGCGGTGTTGGGCGACCGACCCGTGACGGAGGCATTGGTGTATGGTGGGGTATCGTGTATCTTCTGGACGCTGGTACTGCAAACCACAGTAAAGTATGTATGGCTTACCCTACAGGCCGATAATCAGGGCGAGGGTGGTATATTTTCGTTGTATGCACTGGTGCGCAGGTATGGGCGCAAGCTGGTAATACCCACCATACTGGGGGCTACTACACTGCTTGCCGATGGCATCATCACCCCACCCATATCGGTGGCATCGGCCATAGAAGGGCTGGGTATGGTAAAGGGGCTGGAGAAAATTATAGTACCCGGAAACGGGCTGGCCGTAGGGTTGGTAATCATAATCCTATCTGCACTTTTCATTTTTCAGCGGTTTGGTACACAGTTGGTGGGGCGCACGTTTGGTCCGGTAATGCTGGTGTGGTTTTCGTTGTTGCTGGCGGTAGGGGTGTATAATATTGCCGGCAACCCCGGTGTGCTGCGCGCGCTGAACCCGCGATATGGCTACGAACTACTGACACAATACCCCAAGGGTTTCTGGTTGCTGGGTTCGGTGTTTTTATGCACTACTGGTGCCGAGGCATTGTATTCAGACCTTGGGCATTGTGGTTTGCATAACATACGATGGACATGGGCATTTGTTAAGGTGAGCCTTGTGGCCAACTATGCGGGGCAGGCCGCATGGCTGATGCAACACGCACAGGGTAGCGCCATTACCAATAATCCGTTTTTTGCCATGATGCCCGGCTGGTTATTGCTGCCCGGTATTATTGTGGCCACGGCCGCTACCATTATTGCTTCTCAGGCACTCATCAGCGGGTCGTTTACCCTTATCAATGAAGGAATTAACCTCAACTTTTGGCCGCGTGTTACGGTGCGCCAGCCTACCGATGTAAAGGGACAGATATACATACCCAGCATCAATACATTGTTATGGGCAGGGTGTGTATTAATGATTTTATACTTCCGTAGCTCGGCACATATGGAGGCCGCATATGGTTTCTCTATTACCGTTACCATGATGATGACCACTGTATTGTTGGCAGTTTATCTGCGGTGCAAACGCCGGTGGCATATGGCGGCACTGGTGCCTTTAGTTGCGCTGTTTGCTACGGTAGAGACCGCATTTTTTATAGCCAATGCAGCCAAGATAAAAGAACGGTGGATGTTCCTGTTCTTCGAGTTGTTTATATTCCTTGTTATGTATGTATGGTACTATGCCCGCAAGGCCAATAATGTACATGTACGGTTTACCGATATTGGCAAATATGTGCCAGTTCTGGGGGCTTTGAGCCGCGATACCAACGTGCCACTATTTGCAACCCATCTGGTGTACCTTACCAAGGCAAACAGCAGGCACCAGTTGGAGGAAAAGATTATTCGTTCTATACTAAGTCGCAGACCCAAGCGGGCACAGCTCTATTGGTTCCTGCACATCAACCGTACCGAGGAGCCTTATACACAAACCTACGATGTATCGGTACTGGCCGAGGAACGCATCATTAAGGTGAATATTCATCTTGGGTTTAGGGTACAGGCACGTACAGAGCTTTACTTTAAGCGCATATTGAAGGAGCTTACAGAAAGCGGTGAACTAAAATTACCCCCAGACCATGAGGTGGCTCATAAGTACCACGAGGGGGCCGACTTCCGATTCGTAATGATTGAAAAATTCTTGTCGGCCGAGAATGATTTGAAGTTGCGGGACAGCATGTTGCTCAATGCCTACTTTCTGCTGAAGCGCATAGGCCAGAGCGATGAAAAAGCATTTGGGCTGGACAAAAGCGATGTGGAAACAGAGCATGTGCCACTGGTGTACCAGCCTGTGCCCGATACGCAACTGGCCCGCATACCCGATAGCGGATTAAAACTACACTATCATACACACTAATTAATTATAAAAGCAATTACCAATGATGAAACAACTAATGGGGTGCCTGATGCTGGGTATGTACAGTACGGCAGCAATAGCACAGGCCGATACTGCCCAAAAGAAAATACCGTTTGACGGCTATGACCTGACATGGATAAACGGCCAGAACCGCGAAAAAGATCAACCACTGACACTGACCAACAAACAGGGAGAGGTGCTGTGTACCGGCGTGGTATACATGGATGGCTATTATAATTACGACTTCAGTAAACCACTTGACAATACCCATATTGCATCGTCTACCATAGGGCGTAGTAACGAGTTTACACTAAACATGGCCAGTGTGGGGCTGGAAACCAACTACCGTAATATAGTGGGCCGTCTGTGGCTACAGTATGGGCAAATGGCCTCTATAGTACAAGACCTGGATGGTACGGTAACACACGGGCGCAATACTGCAATAGCCAACCTGCGCAATATACGCGAAGCTGCGGCGGGGTATCACTTCAATAAGTGGTACGGCATCAATGTAGAGATGGGCATCTTTATGAGCTACATAGGGTTAGAGAGCTATGTGCTGAACGAGAACTGGAGCTATCAGCGCAGCACCCCGTGCGATATGACTCCTTTTTACTTCAGCGGGGCCCGTATACAGGCATACCCATCAAAAAAGCTGAAGCAGGAGATATGGCTGCTGAATGGCTGGCAGACTTATAATAGTTGGAATCAGGGTATGGGGGTGGGGAGCTCTACGTACTGGCGGCCCACTACCAATGTGCAGTTGGTGGCCAACTTTTATCTTGCCGGAAAAGATACACGCAATGCACCGGGTGTAGCACGCTACCATCACGACCATAGTGCAGTGGTGCGCTATTACAAAAAAGACGGTGGCAAGGGCATCAGTCAGGCGGCATTCAGCATCAACAATCATTATGGTTTTCAGCAGGGTGGGGGTATATCTTCCTCTGCCAACTATATGGCTGGCACATCGGTGGCTCACAGGGTATGGTGGGGACGCAACAAGTATGCCATTACTATAAGGGGCGACTATGCTACCAATCCCGGTGCGTATCTGGCCTTTACGCCATCGCCAGTGGTTACCAACGATTATGCCGATGCACTGGCAGCGGGCAAGACACTGAGCACGACACAGGGAACAGTTACCTTCGATGTGATGCCCAACGACTATTTTACATTCAGGGTAGAGTATGGCTATCGCTCGGCCAGCATTCCCTACTTTGCGGGCAAGGGGGGCACAACATCGCCCGATGGTTGGCAAGACACCCCGGCCAACAATTGGCGGCCAGATCTGGTAAAAACAGAAAACCGGCTCACTGCGGCTATGTGTTTCAGGCTATAACGGTTAGAATTGTATTCGGGCGAAGCATATTTGCCGTTTCTGGAAGCAGGGTACTACCATTACCCTTGATGATACCTGCTTTGCGGACTTCGGCAACCAATCGGGGAAGTCATTTCCTTCGGCAGGTACCGGGTGTACTTCCATTTTGCCCTCGGGCGATAGGGTAGCCAGTTGTATACGCGAGTGGTTGGCATCAAAGTCGTTATAGAGAAAACCCAATGTGCCGCCAGAGTTCAGCAGGGCGAACGAGGAAAAAACACCATCATCTTCCTGCGAGTACTGTTGTTTGGGTACAAAGGTGCTCCACTCGCGGTTACCATCCTTATTGTAGGCCACGGTCATAATGTCGTTGTAGTGAAACTCGCGTACCGACGAGTTCATGGCCGGGCTGTAGAATGAGTAATAGCCAAAGCCGGGGGTAAAATTGCTGCGGGTAGTTACGTACTGTTCTTCTGCTATCAGCACAAAGCCACCATCATTTTTCACAATTATTTGCCGTACCAGATATTTGTCGAAATACCCCTTACGTTTTTCACCGGCATCAGCTACCAGCCCTTCATCGAAGGGTATGAAACGGGTGTTGGTGAAGGAGCCTGTAGCCGCATCGTATACGGCATATATAAACCCATTGAAGCGACCATTGCGCGCAGTAGAATAGAAGCCCCCAAAGTAGACTTTGCCATTTACATTGTCTATACGCGAGTAGCCACCGGTTGCAAAACGTTCGCCCAGTGGCATTTCTTTTGCCTCTATGGTAGTAGCACCCGGCTTCAGTACCAGTATCCAGTATTGGTCGGCATAGTCGTGGGCACCAATGGGGGTAAAGGCAGCCATGTATACACTGCCATCGTTGGCTATGTTCACCTCGCCATGTTCGGGCACGTTTTCGGTCTCGAAGCGGGCGTATGATTTTTTTATCAAGGTGCCGTTATCATCCAGCCACATACCTTCTACCTCTATGCCATTCTTTTTGTCTTTGGCGGCGTATACCAATACCCATTTTTTGTTTTCGGATATGGCTATGGAAAAGTAGTTGCGGGTGGCACCAAAAATACCTGTACGTGTGCCTGATAATTCTATCGGCTTGTTTTTCAGCAGGCCCTTGCTATCCAGCATGGCTACATATTGTACTACCTTATTGCTTTCCAGTGCCTGATACAACACCATTATTTTATCGGGGTAGGGTACAAAACGTACATGGTATATGCGCTGCGGAAAAAAATCGAGCATCACGGTGGCCGTTTTCGTCATGGCATCATCATATACATCCAGGCGGGCTCCATCGGTTGCATTGACGTAGGTGAACAGTTTGCCACCGCACATACCTACCACCGAGTAGGCATCGGTTCTGTAGTCAAATTTATCGTAGCGGGAATATATGACCTCCTGAGCCGGTAGGGTGAAGCAAGACACCAGCAGCAGTGCTACAGCAAAGAGGTGTTTAAAAAAAGTCATATACCAAACCTACAGCAAAAAAAGGCATTAATAAAGGAGAACGAAAGAAATTAACGAAATGTGCAGTGTTGTGTCGTACATCACGATACAAAACGCTCGAGCACATCGGCAGTGGGTAGCAGGCAAGTTTCTTTGGTGCCAAACCATTTGTGCCGGTTGGCAGCTATATAATTGTATACCGCATTGCGCAGAAATGGAGGCACAATAAACAACGCAGATGCCAAACGCCACCAGCCTCCCAGCAACCATAGGGCATAGAGTGCTGCTGTAGAGCGCGTGTAGTACTCGCCACGGTAGTAGAGCAACACCGTACCCGATTGAATGGCCTTATTGCCAGCTGCTGCGAGTGCGTCTTGCCCGGCTGCCGACTGTAGTGAGGCAAAGAGGAAACGTTTTTGTTTGTCATTCTTCAGGATGAAGTTGACACTACGGTCGCACAGATTGCAGGTGCCGTCGAAGTACACAATAGGTTTGGGCAGTAACGGAATTCTCATAGCGGACGTTTTCAGGTTATGGATTGGTATTGCCGGTTGTTTTGTTTACAGAGTCGCGGTTGTGTATGGCTTCAATTTTTATTCGGTAATACAGGTCACGTTGATATCTTTCGTCAATCTGTCGCATTCTTTCAGCAGATAGCGAGTCGAGCCGCTTTTTCATGGCTTCTTTGGTTTCCACCGGTTCTTTGCGGGTACACGATGCCAGCAAGCAGACAACAAAAAGGTAAAAAAGTGGTTGTAACATAACAAATGCCGGTGCAAAGATACCTTGCCACAGGTACCCGACCACCTTTGGGTAGAATATTAACACTTTTTATGGCTCTTGCAGGGTTACCTGTTCGGTACATGTTGTATTAAAAAGATGTAACTTACATGTTGGAATGCGATGGCGTAGATATATATGGTTTATTGTGATGCTGTTTTGCGGCAACACCGCGGCCATAGCCCAAGAGGGTGTAAACGACACTATACGGTTGGGTGCGCTGGAGCTTGAAGGCCATGTGTGGCCATTTGTGTACCTGCCGGAATATGGGCATGTGGCACAGGGTTACAATGATGCAGACCGGTTGCGGCGCAATCGGTTGCGCCGCGACATATATGTGGTATACCCCTACGCTATTACGGCGGCAGCCATACTGAGGGGGGTAGATAGCACAATGGATGCTGTGGAGCGGCGCAGAGACAGGCGCAAATATTTGCGTGCTATAGACAAGCAGTTGGATGTAGCTTTCAAGAAGCCATTGAAAAACCTGACTATAGATCAGGGCCATGTACTGGTGAAGCTCATAAACCGGCAAACAGGTAGAAATTGCTATAGTATCATTAAAGATTTGAAAAGCGGTTTGTCGGCTACTATATGGCAATCGGTAGGGTTGATGTTCAATAACAATCTGAAAGAAGACTACGACCCAACTGGCGAAGACCACGAAATGGAGGCTATGGTGCAGATACTGGAATCATCGGCCCACTACAAGTACCAGCTATACTTGCAGCGCGAACTGATGAAGAAAGTACCGGGCACGGTTGTCAACTAATCACTATTGTTACCATCGGCAATTTGCTCTGCTTGCTGGTCGGTACGGTACCAGCGTATGTAGTACCACGCCAGCGTTATGAGGCCTGTAATAAAGAAAAAGGCTGCTATGGGGCGTAGTTCGTAATTGAAGAACTCGCCACACATCCATGTAGAGTTGGCGGTGATCCAAGCACAGACAGCTATATTATGATACGTCTCGGACCGATTGTGCCGCGAGGCATACAACAGGTATATGGCTACACTGATGGTGGGTACTACCATCAACACCCCCAGCGGTCGCCATACCAATACCCAGCAAGTGTCCTTTATCAGCCAGAGGATAATATGGAGGTTTTCTGTTTTGCGAAGCGCAGATGGTGCTGATGGCATTATACAATGTGTTGACTACCTGTGGTTATTTACCTGCATAAAAGTAATACCTTTTAATGGCTTGCAACATGTAGTGGGCTGCCACATAAGGTTGTGCCGGGCCGGTTTAAGGACTATTCATCGCGTTTATGGTTATTCATTGCTAAAACTTCGCTACATTTTTCGTCATAGGAAAAGTGATAGCTTCAAAACTTGTCTCGTTTCGCCACCCATGCAATTGATCTTAAACAGGCTCTAAATTTTGTATGGTATTTTGTTTACACATTTTTGTAAGCTATTTTTGGCATTGCATTCTTAACCACCAATTTTATCTGATGAAAAAAATCTTTACACTATTTGCCGCACTTACTATGAGTGCAGGTGCTTTTGCACAAATACCTAACGCCAGTTTCGAATCGTGGACAACTTCCGGAACGGCCAATAACCCCGATAGTTGGGGCAACCTGAACAGCACTACAGCGTCATTACCATTACCTACACCTGTATACACGTGCGAAAAAGGTACTACCAGTGCACCAGATGGATCTGCTTTCATCAAACTGACTTCAAAAACGGTACTTACAGCGGTTGCACCCGGTGTTGCTGTTACTGGCAACCTTGCGGTAGATCTTGCTGCTATGACATTCAATATATCGGGTGGTTTTCCATATAGTACACGCTCTGCCAATCTTACTGGCAAGTGGCAGCACATGGGGTCAGGGTCAGACCATGGTCGTGTTATTGTAGCATTATCTAAATGGAATACTGCTACCTCATCGCGCGATACGGTAGCATTGACCGATACCACGCTGACGGGTATGGAAATGGCTTGGGCAGATTTTACCATACCGCTTAAATACAGATCTTCATCTTTGACACCCGATACCGGCATGATAGTATTGATGGCCAGTCAGGATCCTACGGCTGCTGTTAATGGTAGCTATTTGTGGGTAGATAAACTGGCATTTTCTGGTACAGTACCTGCAAGTGTGAAGCCATTGGCAGGTACAGAAGCGGCTGTAAGTGTGCATCCAAACCCTGCAACTGCTATTGCAAATGTGTATTACGAAAGCACAAGCGGCAAAACAATTATGGTATGTCTTGCTGATATTGCCGGTAGAGAACAACGTAAAATAGAAGCAAGAGTATCTGCCGGAGAAAACAGAGTGCCTGTAGATTTGAAGGGACTGGCTCATGGTATTTATTTTGTACGTGTAACTGATGAAAACGGCACGATACAACGAAAACTAATTATTGAATAAACAATAGAGTAATTGGTAATAGTGAAACAAAAAAAGCGGGCAATTGCCCGCTTTTTTTGTTTCTTTACCCTGTATATATTATATGTTG
>JAGKWS010000094.1 GCA_021151685.1 Chitinophagaceae bacterium | reverse complement strand
TACGGGTAGTAAGCAGCTTGCCTGCAGTAACACTTACCTCTAATGCGCCTGTGTGTGTGGGCAATACTTTGTCGCTTACCAGCTCGGCTACATGGTCTATAACCAGCTACAACTGGACAGGGCCCAACAGCTTTGCATCGGCCATTGCCAACCCCACTCGTCCGGCCATGGTATTGGCCAATGCGGGTGTATATTCGCTCACCACTACGCACAACGGATGCCCGGCCAATGTATCTACCATCAACGTACTGGTAAATAGTACCATACCAGCTGCGCCAGAAAGCTATGCCAGCCCGCTGAACTGTAATGGTGCTACATTGTACCTGTATACCGATACAGGAGCTGTTACCCCCGGTAACTACAACTGGAGTGGCCCTGCCAGCTTTACCTCTACCATGCAGTTCCCATCCGTCAGCCCATTGGTGGCTGCCAATGGTGGTGTGTACTCGGTAACCACTACAGTAGATGGCTGTACATCGCCCGCTACTACGGTAAATGTTACTGTTACACCTAACACAGTTACCGGTATTACTATCTCTGTAAGCCCCAACGATACGGTTTGTGGCGGAACTATGGTCCATTTCAACTCTATACCTGTAAATGCAGGCGTATCGCCTGTTTTGCAATGGTTTGTAAACGGTAGTGCGGTAGTAGGTGCCGGTGCCATGAGCTGGTCTACCGCCTCGCTGCACGATGGCGATGTGGTTACCTGCAACATGACATCGAATGCCCAATGCCCTGCGCCGGCAACTGCCAGCAGCAACCCCATTAAAATGAACGTGATAGAAGACGAGCTGCTGGTGTACATATTTGCCACACCGGGTACATCTGTAAACCCCGGCGATAGCATTGTATTCTCTTCTACCATTTACAATGCCGGTGTGGGTGCTACCCTGCAATGGCAGCGCAATGGCAATGATATACCCGGTGCAACCAACAGCACGTATACACTACACAACGTAACGGTGTACGATACCATAAGCCTTGTAGTAACCTCGGTTATGCCTTGTGTAACACCAGCCATAAAAACGAGCAATACATTGGTGGCACACCCCAATACCGGCATTACGCCCGTGTACAGTGGCCTTGCATCTGTAGTCATAATGCCTAACCCCAACAATGGTACATTTACCGTAAAGGGCGAAGTAAATGGCGTAAACACAAACCATGTTACCATTTCGGTAATGAACAGCCTTGGTCAGGTAGTAATGTATGAAAGTGCCAACATTGCCAACCGAATGCTGAGTAAAACACTCTCTATAAGCGATTTGGCACCGGGCATGTATCTGCTGCACCTGAGTGGCGAGGGCATCAACCATACCGAAAGATTCTCGGTACAGCACTAACAAACACACAAGCAATACACAACCAATATAGCCTGCCGCAACAACGGCAGGCTATATTTTTGCCGGCTATACATATGCAGCAATTATTGCAGCCATGCTACACATTGCAATAGTTGCCGTACCTTTGTAACAAGTATGAGAACAAGAAAACCAACCAACGGCCGCGTAACGGGTGCAAAATTTGCCATTAATAAACCTGCTGAAGAAACAGACCTGAAAAAAGTAAAGGCCCAACTGCTGAAGGAAATAGCAGAAAAAGAAAAGAACAAGGACGAATGGTACGATGCCGAAATGGAGCGTAACCTGAATAAAAAATAACACCAACAGGCTATGAGCCCGATATATTATTGTTAAAGCGGCGGATACAACATATCTGGCCGCTTTTGCTTTTTACATATGGCCTAAACAATATACCACTCTGCTACCCCACCCCAAAACACATAGGGGCTGCCCAATGGCAACCCCTATGCAATATATTGGTACTGTATGTACTATTATGGGAATATACCCAGCTCTTCGTAAGAAACACCTACTTTGTTGATAGCGACAGTGAAGGCAGCAGTACGCATATCTACTGTGTTATCAAGACTCAGCAATGCTTCGCGAATTTCGTGGTAAGAACCTATCATGGTATCTTCCAGGCCAGAGTACACCAGATCGACTTCGTCGGGACCGTGCAACAACTGCTTGCGCTCTATGTCGGTTACTTTTTTGCCAGTCAACTCTTCAACTGTCTTCAGGATGTGGTTGTTCTGATTTTCGCTGAAACGCTTGTCCATACGGCCAAAACGTACGTGGCTCAGGTTCTTCAACCACTCGAAGTAAGATACAGTAACACCACCTGCATTCAGGTACATGTCTGGTACTACTATTACGCCTTTTGCGTTCAGTATTTCGTCGGCATCCGGAGTCAGAGGACCATTTGCACCTTCGCCTATAATTTTTGCCTTGATGCGTGGTGCATTCTCAGCAGTAATAACGCTTTCCAGAGCGGCTGGTATCAGGATATCGCACTCCTGCTCCAGTGTTGCACCGCTTGTAGGCATGTTGGTAGCATCGGGGAAGTTGAGGATAGAACCTGTAGTCTTGCGGTGTTCTACCACTTTGTACACGTCCAGACCTTTTTCGTTGTAGATACCGCCTTCGTATTCTGCCAGACCCACGATGATAGCACCATTGTCATAGAAGAATTTAGCTGCGTGGAAACCTACGTTACCCAAGCCCTGAACAATTACTTTTTTACCCTCAATACCCATTGACATACCGAGTCTCTTCATATCATCGGCAGTATTACATACTTCGCGCACACCGTAGAATACACCAAGGCCGGTAGCCTCGGTACGGCCACGTACACCACCCTGCGTTACAGGCTTGCCGGTAACACAGCCCAGAGCGTCTACTTCACCGGGTTTCAGAGATGCGTAAGTATCTACAATCCAGCTCATTTCACGACCACCTGTACCGTAGTCAGGAGCAGGAACATCGATGCCGGGGCCAATGAAATTTTTCTTCACCAGCTCACTTGCATAACGGCGTGTGATTTTTTCCAGTTCGAAAACAGAATAGTTTTTGGGGTTGATTTTGATACCACCCTTTGCACCACCAAACGGTACGTTCACTATCGCACATTTGTAGGTCATCAGTGCAGCCAACGCCATCACTTCATCCTGGTTCACATCCATGCTGTAACGGATACCACCTTTACAAGGCAGCTTGTGATGCGAGTGTTGCACACGGTAGGCTTCTATCACCTCTATTTTGTCGCCAATGCGCACAGGGAACTTCATGCTGTACACAGAGTTACAAACTTTGATCTGCTGCAATATGCCTGGCTCAAAACGGGTATACTTTGAGGCCTTATCAAAGTTGCGCTCTACACCCTGGAAAAAACTTAAATGATTTGCGTTTCCCACGTTACTGTAAAATTTTGATTGAGTGAGTGAATAATTATCTATCGTTTTCTTTTTCTATTTTGGTCATTTTGCGGTCTATGTACACCAAGTAACCAAAAATCCCCGCAAATATAGTAGCTAATACAACAACAACCACGTATATTTTACCGTCTGCTCTCAGCTTATCGGCCATTTCTGGTTCTTGTGCGTGTGTATTCGATACGAATAATAACACTCCTACAATTAGTAAGAGTGCTTTTCGCATCAGATTCGTCATTCTTTTGTACATACCGAACAAATAAAATAATCATAATTGCCCCGGCCTTTAGGTCGGGGTAATGAGAGCTACTCAATCAGGCTTTAGCCGAACCAAATATCTCGAAACCATGTACCGTTAAAAACTTTTTATACTCCTGATCAAAAGATTTCTTTGAATGATGCTGTTCCTGATCTGCAATATAAGCACGAACCTTATCAATAGCCGAACTGCTCACTGACAAAGCAATATAATCATCTTGCCACTCGAACTTGTTGCTGATCAGACCTTGCTGATTTACCCAAAACGACGACTCACCCTTTATCAACTGCATCACTTTTGCAATAGTTTGGTCAATGCCTAACGAGATTAAAACATGAATATGATCTTCAACACAATTCAAACAATCTATGTAGATATGTTTTTTTATACTGTTCTCTTTAATATGTGCACGTAATAGCGGTTTCAATTCACCATTTATAATACGCTGCCTGTTCTTGGTAGCCCATATACAATGAATCATAATTCTGCTATATGGCATTGTCGTATCATTTGGCTAAAGCCGTGTTTTTTCTCAATTATCCACGACCTGAAGGTCGTGGCAACTGTCACTTTTATTTACTCATTACTTATTCAATTACTAAACTCATTTCTTTTATGCGCTACCAACCCCATCCTTATTTTCAGCGATGCTATCCAGTAGCCAAGCATAATCCATCCGGCATTAGCAGGCCAAAATACCATACGCATACCGCTATCCAAATCGTACTTAGCAAATGCAGGATTACCACCGTTGCCGGGGTGCAGCGAATCTACCATGCGTGGCAGCACAAATATGAGTGGGAACATCATGGCATAGGCAAACACATTGTACACGGCACCAATTCTGGCTCGTTTTTCTTCATCGCGCAGGCCGCTACGTAGTATACTGTATGCAAAATAGATGAGCATACACATAGCTGTACACAACTGCTTGGGGTCGTTGCTCCATGCAGCACCCCATGTGTACTTGCCCCACTCCATACCGGTAGCCATACCCAGTACACTAAAGAGAATACCAGCATTGGTAAGCTCTACGGCATATATGTCATGCTCCAGATTGCCAGACCTCAGATACTTGATGGAATAACCAAAAGCCCCCGAAAACAGGGCAATCATGGTAAACCACATAGGAACGTGAAAATAGAGATTGCGAATTGTCTCGTTAAGAATATCGAGCGCAGGCACAGGTGCCAGTAACCCTGCTATAATAGTATATAACAGCAGTACACCACAAAGTATTTTCCACCACCAGGCACGCATGAGCTATCTGAAAAATCGGTGCAAAAGTAGGGCATTTTATTGTCTAAACATTTTCAAAAAAAGAAAAGAAAAAGCAAAGACCTCCAGACTTTGGTAATTATCAGTATCCCTAAAACTATTATGCAGACGCTGCTACATATTGTGCAGCTTGTAAGGCCAGCGTAGCCCACTTGTCTTTGTATGCAGGCGGCAATTGCACCCACTCCTTCATGGCGTGCCCCTTGCCCGATGGGTCGAATAAACAAGCCCTATCCAACTGTAATGCCTGTTCCCTTATGCCGGGTGGCAGTTTGAACACCATATCCGTACCAAACAAGCATACAAATGCCTTACCTGCAGCCTTGTAGCAGGGCTTACCAAACATCTGGCTTTCTACACCGCCCGCAGCCCTGCCTGCAGCATGGTATAGCTCCTGCGCCTCTTGCATAAGACCGTCTGACATGTGTTACAGTTTGAAGTTGGAGTAATACTTCTGTGCCAGTGCCTCGTATTGTGCGGCCTCGGCATTGCGGCCCAGTGCCTTGTAAGACAGGGCTATGTATGGTATATCCTTTACATTATTGGGGTCTACCTGTAGCGATTTGGTTATGATGTCTATTGCTGCTTCGTACTGCTTCATCTGGTAATAACAATGCCCCAGATTGGAGTAGGCATTTACATAACCTGGATTGGCGGCTACCAGTTGTTTGAAGATATTGGCCGCTTCGGGCAGTTTACCTCCATTCAGGTAGGCTGCGCCCAAATTGTTGGCTGCGTTCACATCGGTTGGGTTCAATGCCAGTGCCTTTTGGAAATAAGGTTCGGACTCTGCAAAACGGTTACTGAAATAGTAAGCCATACCCATTTGCATGAACGCTTCGGGATAGTTGGGATCCCATGCAAAACACTGATTGAGATAAGTAATGGCAGAGTCGAACTGCTTGAGCTGCGAGAAACAACTGGCCATGTTGCAATATGCCTGTACAAAGTCGGCCTTTATTTTTATGGCCAGTTTGAAGGCGGTAATACCCTCGGCAAAACGATTGGTACGCAAGTAGGCTATGCCCAGATTGTTGGCGGCAATAGATTGGTAGTCGCTCTGCGATATGGCAATTTTGAAGTTCTTTTCGGCACTATCATACTGGCCCAGGTTGAGGTAGGCAGTACCCAATTCGGTGTAGGCGTCGGTATATTTGGGAAATATTTCTATTGCCTTCTTTAGCTTTGCAATACCTTCTGTTACTATCGCCCGGCGTTTTGCGGTATCCTTCTCCAGCGGCAACACATTTTCTATCAGCTCGTTGCCCACATAGTAGTTCAGGCGACCATTGTTGGGCGATTTTTCGAGGTCTTTTGTAAACAGGGTCGAGTTGTCAATCCATTCTGCATTGCGCGCGTAGGTCTGTACAGAATACAGCAGACACACAGGAACCAACACCGCCAATGCCAACTTGTTGGCAGTAAACCTGGCAAAGTCGGTTTCGCCCTTCAGTATCCATTTTTCTATGGCCAATGCCGCCAACAAGCAAAAACCTGCCGAGGCAAAGAATAGAAAACGCTCGCCCATGGCAGACCCCATCAGGAAGAAGATATTGGAAAACAGCGCAATGGTTGCCATAAAAAACAGGATGCCATACGCCCAGTAATCTTTGCGGAAGCGCACCAAACGGTACACCCCCAGTGCGCCCGCACCCACATAGATGGCTACACTCAGCAGCACCCATACATTGCCAAAGCCTACATAGGGCACACTATTGTACCCATAGTCGTTAATAAGCGGATAAGGTACCAACAACAACTTTACATACATACCCAATGTGTAAAAAGCAGTGCCAAGGCGGGTAGCCATATCGGGTGCGCCCACCAGTGCATTGTCTATAAACTCTACCGCTGCGGTGCTGGCTCCATAATCGCTGAGTATGTTGTGGCGTATAAGCAGGTAAACAGCTGTTACAATGCCCATGGCTCCAGTCATCAGTATGGCACGCATATTGTTCTGTATCCAAGCCCCGATACCCGCAGCCGCACTACCTTCTTTAGGCTCCTGCTTCAGAAAAAAGAAAAACGTAAGCGGAATAATACCTAAAAACGTAACGACAGTTTCCTTAGACAAAAACGAAAGAAAAAGGGCCACCACACCAAAAAGTAGGTAAAGGATACTGCCCTTACGCATGTACAATGCATACAGATTGAGCCCCAGAAACGCAAATAAGAAACAGAATATTTCGTCCAGACTTTTGATGTTGGACACTACCTCGGTATGTATGGGGTGTACGGCAAAAATAAGCGACGCAATAAAGGCCGGTACAATGCGCCCCTCCAGCAACTTGTGCAGGAAAAAGAAGAGGAACACCACACATAGCGTAAAAAACAGAATATTGAAAGCATGTGCCACGGTGGCATTCAACCCGAAGAAACCCACCTCTGTAGCAAACATCATCAACGACAACGGGCGGTAGTTTTCGTTCTTCAGGTATCCAAATCCCTTTAGCCTTGGAGTTTTCATCAGTTCTGCTATACCATCAAAACCCTGATTCACTATTTTGTTTTTGGAGTACACCATCTGGTCGTCCAGTACAAAGCCATTTTGCAATGTGTTGGCGTACACCGCCATAGTAATAACGGCCAGCAATAGTGCCAGCTTCCATATCAATGGTATGCCCTTTCGTGATGTTGGTGCGGGTGTTTCTGGTGCAGTTGGTGCCTGCAATGGTTGTTTTGCCAAACCGGGCGATACTGCTGCGCGGTTTTGTGTTGGTTGCTTTTTTGCCATAGGTCAGCTAACTGATAGCGGGCTGAAAAATAATATTTTTTTGCACACAATGATGCACCATTTATACTACGGTAGGTACGATACCTCATACCATGCAAAACAAGTACAATTATCTACGGTGTTACCTGCTGACCGCAGTAGCTATTTGTTGGCAGGCAACCCTATTTTTGCAACCATACAGATGCAACCGCACACTAATGAATATACTGGAATGGCATAACACGGGTATTGCTCCTACCGACATTGGTAACGATGAAATGCGAGAAATATCAATAGCAGAAAAACTGATTGGGCTGGTACAGCGTACAGGACAGGTACATGCATTTGCCGGCAAGTGCCCACATGCCGGGGCACCGCTATGCAGTGGTTGGCTGGATGCGCAGGGCCGCATTGTGTGTCCCCTTCACAAATACCGGTTCGACCCCGTAAATGGTCGAAATACATCGGGCGAGGGTTACAAACTTTTCACCTACCCTACCCGTGTGCAAGACGGCACTGTATGGGTGGGCATTGTACCACCAGCCTTGTAATGCACTGCTAAGTAAGTAGTTATTTAGGATTGGCCACAGGTTTGCGAGGCTTCAATACAGCTGGTATGTGCAGTATCAGATAGTCGCCGGTACATACATAGTCGTCACCTCTGCGCTCAAATGCCTGACGATTGCCATTGAGCAATGCCGCTGCGTACTGCATCTCTTGTCCTTTGTAGTAAGCACCCACCATTTCAGGGGCATTTTCCAGTATGATGCGAGTAAGTTCGGAGAGGGTTTTATCCTTTATACCACTCTGGTACAGCAAGGGCACATCGCGCTGTGTGATGTAGCCATTGGGGCGAGGCGACAGTGTTTTCATCTTCATCTCGGGCGAAGCAGGACGGGATGCAACTGCCATTTGCGGCATGATGACTGCATTGGCTCGGTTCATTTCTCCGTCTGACACACCCGAGCGTACCGGTTGCTGACGGTCTACAGATGGAGTGGACTTGTTGGCGGTTGCTCGCTGCTTTCCCGTATCGCGCAGGGGCATAGCCGGGGTCGTTTTGCTGATAGTCTCTGCGGCCAGTGTAGCCGGTATGGCTACGGTAGTAGCGTGTTGCGCCTTGGCCGTAGCCGCAAAAGAATGTACTGCTGCCGGCAATGGATTAAAGCTGACATTGGCAGTTTTTGCTGGTGCAACAACCATTGCGGGCGCAACCGGCATCGTTGTAGCAACAGCAGCAGATGCAGGCTTTGCAGTAATATTGGCAGCATTACTGGTACCAGCGGTGCCTGTGGTGGCACTGGTTATTGGCTTACCTACCTCGGCAAGAGACCGGGCAGGTGGTGCGGGTGTTACACTACGTGTAGCAGCGGGCACTCCAATTGCGTTAACTGTAGGCACTACCACTGTGGCCATGGGTTGTGTGGGTGCCGAAGACATAACAGCAACAAGTGTTGTTTTTTTATCAACAGTTATCATCACCTTCTCTGTTGTGGCAATACCCTGATGATTATTGGTACTGCCCGATGGTTGTGGCAATGCCGGCAACACCACACCAGACCGTTTTGTAGCAGGCAGTGTAGTACCTGCTATGTTGCTAACAGTGGCCACCGATGGTGCATGTGCTGCAACTGGTTCTGGCTGTACTTTACTGGTGTACACAGCCGCCGCAGGCAGGTTGGTATGTGTGCTTCCCGGCAGGCTGATACGGGGCATGGTACCACCACCAGCGTCTGGCACTACTGTATTGCTTACGGCAGGGGTAGGGGCAGTTTGTATTGTTGATGGTGTTGCAACAGGCGTAGCAACCCTTGTAGCTACGGGCATTGCAGTTGTGGTGGTAGCATCATCATCATCATCGTAAGCCACTGGTGCTACATAGCTATAAGACGGTGTTGTGTTTTTTTGCTTGTCATCTTTTACGGTAACGGCTACAATTACGGGGGCGTTGGCAGTGCTATCTGTTGGGCTGCCTGCGCCTGCTATGCCGGGCGTGGTACCATTGGCCGCACTTTGCGACGGTGCCGCTATAAATGTATCATTATTCACCACTACTTGCCTGTTGCTCACTGTACGAGGGGTTTCGGGCATGGCAGCTACAATTTTGGTATTGGTAACTGGTTTGTACAGCCCCATAAAGTATACAGCCACACTGCCACTTGTAAGCAATAGCAAGAGGGCTGCTACCAACAACTGGCGTTTCCGGTTTTGCCGTACTACCGCCTGGTTCTCTTCATTAATATGATCTATAAGCGTGTTGGTGTAGTTGAACAGGCGGTTATATTCGGTTACTCGTTCTTTTACCTCATCTTCATTCCACGGTTCTTCGGGCTGCTGCCACCTGCCAAATGGCTTGTAGGGGTCGGCACTGGGTAGTACATCATCATCACGCCACTCGCGGTCTTGCGTCAGGCCGGCCGCTATGGGTATTATGTTATCTTCAGTCTCTTCTGGCCCGGCCTTCACTGTGGCTTCGCTATTGTTACCGGGTACAGGTATATAGTCTGTGGGTTGTGGTACACTTTTTTGTATACCCTTCTTGGTTCTTACTGCTGTAGACCGCAGCATTGCCTCTTTGCGCCCCACATACTCGTCCCACTCCATTATCTCTATTTTCCCGGTACTGCGTACAAAGTCGTACACATTACGGTCGAAAGAGAAATACAATGTACCCGTATCGCTGTAGTGCTTCAGTGCCTCATCCAGAAATTCGAATACTTCGGTTTCTTTATTGCCAAAAGATTTGGCCGATGGTATTACCAGAATTTTCTTAGCAGTATCTACCCATGCACTGTAAAATGGTGTCTTATTCAGCGGTATTACATTGGCTTGCACGGCCACAAACTCGGCAGGCTCTCGAATGATGATGTCGGTTACTTTTTCTGCTCTAATTATATTGTCCAGTACATTATCTTCATTGGTCATCAGGTCGTCATGCAACGACTGCAACACTTTGGCTGCATACTCGGCTTCTGTAAAACCATCCTGCAATACCATACATGACCCCAAAAACGTACCCAAACGGGCGGTGTTGAGTTCCTGTGCGTAAGAGTAAATACTAATGCAGATGCTGTGTACACCATCTATTACTTCGCGCCGAACGGCATACAAATCGGCCCCGGGATAAAACTCTATTTCATTTTCATCAAGGTCGAGGCTACTACGGTACTGAGCACCATAATAGAAGGTTTGCTGGAAGCCATACGGCTCGCCAAATGTACCGAATATGCCCAATCCGATGTGGGTGTTCATGATACGGACAGAAAAATTTTAGGCAGAGAATGAGTTAGTTCGGTAAAGATAATACAAAAAAATACTAACTTATTGTTATGTAATTACTAATGAGATTTTTATGACCATCGTCACGAAAAAAGCACCCCAAAAACACTATTTATGTTTTTCTTGGTTTCTTTTTGGCTGCGGGGAACAACACATTATTCAATATCAACCTATATCCGGGCGATGTTGGGTGCAAATCCAGATCGGTTACCGGGTCGTGTATCATATGCTGGTAGTCTTCGGGGTCGTGGCCTCCATAAAATGTCCATGTCCCTTTCCCAAATTCGCCATGTATGTAGCGGGCTTCATTCGATGGTTTGAACTCGCCCATTACCAATACACTCGATTTCAGCACCTCTTTTCTGAATGCCGTAGTCTGCCCCATGAACCCCTTAATGGTGGTAGTATGGTTCTGACAAAGCATAGCAGGCACTGGGTCGAATTTGGCCGAAAAAGTAAATAAAGAAAAATAGTCGATGTTCATAGGCACCTGCCCACGAAACTCGGTATTGTCTATATTAGAATACTCGTAGTGCATAGGGCTCAGCACCAGCGAAAAATCTTTGAAGGCAAAACACTTCTTATAATCCAGTTTTTGCTGTGCCTGTGGGTCTTGCGGGTCGCCATCAAACATCGATTCGCAAATATCTACCCCATCGGCGGCCAATGCAATATCGTAGCTATCTGTAGCCGAGCACATGGCAAAAAGATACCCACCACCTGCGGTAAAGTCGCGTATCTTTTTAGCTACTGCCAACTTTAATTGCGATACTTTTTTAAAACCATGCCGTGCAGCGGTTGCTTCGGCAGTTTTCTGGTCTGTCTGATACCACGCTTCGTTATGAAAGCTGGCCCAGAACTTACCATACTGCCCGGTAAAATCTTCGTGATGCAGGTGCAACCAGTCATATTTTGCCAAATCGCCCTTCAGCAATTCATCATCATAAACCTTGTCAAATGGTATTTCGGCATAGGTAAGCACCAGTGTCACTGCATCGTCCCACGGCAGTTTGTTGGGCGGAGTATACACGGCAATTTTGGGTGGTTTTTCCAATTTTATCACATCGCCATTAAAGTCGGGATCCATTACCGCATTCACAATGCCCGCATACTGTGCATCGCTCAGTATTTCATAACTCACACCTTTCAGCTTCAGCATCCGTTCCACACCGTCTACCTGCTCTACCCCAAAACTACCACCCTTGTAGTTCAGCAGCCAATCTACCTGTAGGCCACCGTTCAGGGCAGCATAGGCTATACCATAGGCTTTCAGGTGTGCTACCTGTCCCTCGGCATCCATGGGTATCAGTAATTTTGATGCCTGCACTATTGCGGGTAATAACACACCGCAACACACAGCTATTGTCTTTGCAAACACACGCAGTTTCACAGAAATGTATTGAGCTTTGAAAGTTACAGAATATAACACAGCCTGCATGGCAGTAACACTACTTTTTAACAACCCTATTCGTTACTACCAGCCCATTCCTGTTCCAGCCAGCTTTTTGTGGTGTAGTTGGTAAAGTCTATGGTTACTGGTACTACCGATGCGTAACCATCGGAAAGGGCTTCTACATCGGTGCCGGTACCCTCATCCATATTCATGAACTTACCCACCATCCAATAATAATCCTTACCTCTCGGGTCTTTCCTGCTGTCAAACTGCTCCTCCCAACGGGCATATGCCTGCCGGCAAATCTTCATTCCTTTATATGTAGCGGCTGTTACATTGGGTATGTTTACATTCAGCAATGTGTGCGGCGGCATTTTTTGTCCCAGCATTTTTATGGCCACAATACGTGCCACAGCTGCAGCTACTGAAAAATCGGCATCGTGGGCAAAGTTGAACAAGGATATACCTGCCGAAGGAATACCCTCTATAGCAGCCTCCATGGCGGCACTCATGGTACCCGAATAAATGACATTGATAGAATGATTGGGACCATGATTGATACCACTGAGACACAAATCGGGTTTCTCGTGCAGTATCTTGTCTCGGGCCAGCTTCACACAATCGGCCGGTGTACCGCTACATTCCCACGATTCTACTCCGTCAAATATATCGGAACGGTGCAACCTCAGCGGATCACCAATGGTAATGGCGTGCCCCATACCCGACTGTGGGCTGTCTGGTGCCACCACCACTACCCTACCCAAGTCTTTCACGGCCTCTACAAGGGCTCGTATGCCTGGTGCCGTTATGCCATCATCGTTCGATATCAGTATTACCGGTTTCCGTTGTTCCATTTCTATTCCTCTCCTACGGTTTAGTTTACAGTAAGCACAAAGGGCATAGCCATCATAGCCCTACCATTCATATCCTTCAGCGCCTTCAGTTTATTGTACCATTCTACCATTGGTGCTGCTTCTTCGGCAAGTGCCGCTTTTATTGCGGCTTTCGATTGTGAGCCCTCATCCAATCTTTTCATCAGGTTGCTCAGTTTATCTACCGGTTCAGGATAAGTAACTACTTTGTAAGATTTCACTTTTGCCAGCGTAGCAGCACTTACTATAGCGTCTTCCAACCCACCCAGGCGGTCGGCAAGCCCATTTTTCACCGCATCAACACCCGTCCATACACGGCCCTGTGCTATAGAGTCTACGATAGCAGCCTCCAATTTGCGGCCATTTACCACATGTTGTTTGAACTGCCCGTAAATGGTATCTATAGAACGCTGCATCAATGCAGCCTCGGCCGGGGTCAATGGTCGTGTATTGGTAGGGAAATCGGCATAGGGTGCATTCTTCACTTCGTCAAATGTAACACCCAGTTTGTTCTTCATCAGCTTATCAATGTTGAACATCATCCCAAACACCCCTATGCTACCGGTAATGGTATTGGGCAACGCAAAAATGCTATCGGCATGGCTGGATATGTAGTACCCACCCGATGCCGCATAGTTGCCCATAGATACCACCAGCGGCTTCTTTTGCTGCAACAACATCAGTTCTCTCAATATCACTTCAGATGCCAGCGCACTGCCACCGGGCGAATTCACCCTCAATACAACCGCCTTTACCTTGTCACTCTTTCTCAGTTTCTTTATCTCCTCGCTCAACGTCACCGATGCTATCTGCCACGAATCTGTTTGTTCGCCGTCTACAATATCGCCCTCGGCGCATAACACCGCTATACGCTCCTGTGTGCCGGCAGCACTACTACGCACCTGGTCGGCATAGTCGTTTATCGATACAGTCTCTAATGCCGCCCCCGTGCCTTTTCCGGTTTTTCTTCCTACCAACTGTTCTATCTCATCGCGGTAGCGCGTGCCCGCTACCATGCCCACCTTAGCAGCATCGGCAGGAAACTGAATAGTGCCATTCTGTGCCAATTGGTTCACAGAATCGGCGGACATATGCATGTACTCTGCGGCTGCTTTCAGAAACTCTTGCCACATGCCATCCTGAAATGCCTTTACCTGTATGCGGTTGGGTTCGCTCATCTTATCGGCCCGGAAAGGCTCTGTAGCACTTTTAAACCTGCCGGCATAAAATATCTCTGGTTCTATTTCCAGTTTATCCAGCGTTCCTTTGAAGAATGCGAGTGTTGTAGCCATACCCTTCAGCTCTATACTGCCAGCGGGGTTTACAAAAATACTATCAGACGCAGTTGCCACATAATAGGCCCCCTGCGTTATGTTTTCGCCGTAACTATACACAAACTTGCCCGATTTGCGGAAATCAACCAATGCTTCCCGCAGCTCCTGCAAGGTTGCCCAACCGTTGGGGCTGGGGCCCAATTTCAGGTAAACGCCCTTGATACCATCATCAAATTTTGCTTCGGCTAAAGCCTTTATTATATCATACAAACCAGCTCTGTATGCAGCAGACTCGCTAAAGGCAGCAAACGGATTCGTCTCGCCCTGCTCGTGTATTTTCTTAGTGATATCAATCACCAAAACATCTCCGGTTACTGTTTTATTCTCTTTTTCTGTCACCGACTTAGCTACTGCTGCAACCATAGCAACTATCAGAAATACAAATACTACACCCGATACGACTATGGCCAGTAATGATGCGAAAAACGAGCGAAAAAACTCTTTCATGGGTTTTATTTTATCAGGTACAAAGATACGTGGTGCTACCACACTGCCACCCACAATATCTGCAGTGGGTGCTTATATTAACAAAACATCCCGGGATATTCGCCCGGGATGTTTTGTTAATATACTATGTTATTGTTTGCTACTGTTCCAGTACGAAGTGGAATGTCTTCGACACGCCATCCAGATGCAGGGTCAGCAGGTACATGCCCGATGACAAGCTGCCGTCCAGCACCAACTGTGCGTCTATCTTGCCTGCCGTCATCTTCAAATCGCCACGGTACACTACCTGACCCAACATGTTCGTAATCTCGGCCGGTACCACTCCGTTACCTGTCAGGCCCGTGCGGCCCTTCACCGTAAACATACCGTGGTTCGGGTTCGGGTGCAGGCGCAGGTCCATACCCGCTGCTGCCGCACTCACACCCAGCGGTGCCGTGGTGATGAACACCCAGTCGAACGTGCCAATGTTGCCACAGATACCACTGCTTGTTACCACACACGCTATAGAATCGTAGTCGTTGAAGATTGATGTAAATGTATCGGCCGTGGCACCCGCTACAGGATAGCCGTTCACCTTCCACTGATACCTTGGCGCACTGCCCGCATCCGTTGCAATAGCACGCAGCTTCACCGGCTTGCCCGCTGTTACCACATAACCCGGCTCAGGATATACCGTTACACCCGGTATCAACATGGGCTCTACATACAGCGTCACATCGTTGCTCACTACCGTGTCCTTTGTGCGACAACGATAGTTGCTCTTCATGCTCACCGTTACCACATCGCCATTGTTCGGTACATAGCTGTAGGTAGGGGCTGTGGTCGTGTACGTGCCATTCACAGCCCACCAGTATACAGGGCTGCTGCCGCCATAGGTAGATGCTGCCGTCAAGGTTACCACGCTGAACTCACATACGCTG
>JAGKWS010000093.1 GCA_021151685.1 Chitinophagaceae bacterium | reverse complement strand
CTTTTCCAAAGACCGTGGCAGAGTTTGTGGCAGGTTGCATGCTGCACAACTAAGCAGGCCAATAAACATACCGCCACAGCCACACAGCAGGTTATACCGTATAGTAGTGGCCCTGGGGCTTACCCTCCTGTTTGTGCAAGGCACCACAGCCTATGCACAAAGCCCGGCCAACAGGCATGTTACAACCTCACCAACGACACCCTTTGGTAGTTACAATGGCATAGGTAAGTTAACAGGTACTGTGCTCGACAAAAACAAACAACCAGTTATAGGGGCAAAGGTCATAGTACTACAAGGGGGCATTACTAAAGGTGGTGCTATGACCGATTTTGACGGTAACTATATAATAGAACCGCTGGACCCCGGTATCTGTGATGTGGAGGTAACATACACTGGCTATGGTAAGGTAACGGTGACAAAGGTGATAGTTAATTGGGATACTCCGATACAACCCATAACACTTTCTGGTGCTGCCGATACAGTGATACCCTACAAAAGACCTGTGAACAATAAGCAACCACAACAAGTAATTGACAATAGAACATTGGCCACAGTTATCACAGGTGATGTATCCTCTATCGGAAATTTCCAGATGCGCACAGATACAGCCACCGAAAATAAGGGTGGCAACCGCAAAACGGGTGCCATGCAAGTACCAGAGCTACCCAAAGATACCGCTCCACGTACAGATAGCCTGCTGGAGCCCAACAGAAAGATATATAACAGAGAAGAAGTGCAAAAGATGCACATGCGCTAAGAATATCTTTACAGGATGATAGTTTACCTTTTTAAGCAGATGACAAACCTGTTTTCGGTATTTCCTCAACAAGCTACGCATTAGGTGTGGTACAATAAGTTTTAAAAATTACCATGATGGCATATCCTGCTATTGGCTATCATTTACCTCTTTATGTGTTTCGGCTTCTATACGCTGTCTGTTGTAACTTTCTTCAATCAAGTTATCGAGTTTTTCACGATCCTTGTGTCGTTTTAGTGCTATCAGCCAATACAGGCCACCTATCGGTAGTCCGAATGTAAATACAGAGCCAAAATACCCTGTAAAAGAAGCCCCCACTCCCATCAGAAATTGAAAGTATAGCACTTTGATAGATATACCGCTCACCGCACCATAAGAAACCGATGGAAAGTTGAGCATGGCTACTGCCAGGTATTTGCGTAGTTTCTTTGTTTGTGTACTCCTCTTTATTTGCCTTATCACGTAAATATTGAAGGCCAAAACTGTAAGTGGTAGCAAGCCAAACAACCAGAATGGCAGCATATTCGGTTTGGGCGTTTTTACATCCACTGCAGAGATGTTGATTATCTTATCCGATGTATCGTCAAATAACAGTTTAAGAACCCCTATGTATTTTTCGTTCTCAAACTCCATTAGTACTAATGTCGTATTGGGTGGTGTACTTTCGGCCTTCTTTGTAGAACGTTTCTTTTTTATCTCCATAGAAGAAAACTCGAGCTTGGTTCCGAAATCGCGCGCTAACTCCGTTCTGAATTTTTTAAGACCCATCTTTATGGTGTCTATGTTGGTGCCTTTCGCCAAACTGCTTTCCAGTGCCAGTTGTTCAGTACATTTATCATAGTCCCCTTTCATCAGGGCTTCTATAAACACAGTAGTTCTGCTTCTGTATATTTCGCTTTTGTTGATGAGCCCGCAACCAGCGAGCAACATAAGCCCAATGATAAGAATCGACAATTTGAGATGGTACATATTCTTCTGTTTACTTTAGGTGTTCCTTCGGGCAATATACACCAGCTGGCCGTAGGATGCAAAAAGTAATAATAAAAGTTAGGTGTAGTGTCCACATCCCGTTGTTCCGGTTCTTCTCACAGGGGCGAATCGGAACTGCCAATAGAGCCCGTTCTGTGAACGGCTTATCATTGTTGTCGCTGAATTATGCCTACAGCAGCCATAATCCGCATATTCACCCCACTATTATAGCCCACATAAATCACCCGAAACCCTTATCCGGCGTGGGTTTTCATTTACATCATACACAGCACAGCGGCTATTACAGAGCGCAGCGGGCGTATCACACACCATCCGTTTGGTAGCAGTTCGTTTATTGTACATCTTTACAGTTATACCATATACACTCCATATGCCCATGCTTGTTCCTATGCAAATATTCGCACCCCACGCCATGCCCTATTATACCCCATGTTTACCATCATAGGGTACATAAGTAGTGTTTCAATTAATTGATAATCAGTCAAATAATATTTTCTATGCCCCAAAGGTTTATGAAAAATGCACACACCACTCATAGGGCATCGCACCACATCGGCAGTACCCAATCACCCCTTTTGTACAACCAAGACAAAAGCTGTCGCAGCAGCACATCGGCAGGGTAGGGCAGTTACTATGCACTATGCCCCATTATGCCCCACTTTTGCCATCGTGGGGTATAATGTTTGTAGTATAATCTGTTGATATTCAGTGTGATGGTGTTTTGTGATACCCAAAAACTCATGGAAAAATACACAAACCCCACAGCTGCCTTTGTGGACTTTAATCCCCCAAAATACTTTGTGCCCCTTGTGTTACCTTGGCGTGGCTTGTGGTTAGGAAATATAGAACCCTTATTTGGTTATTAAACTTCTTGCATGCATAATTTCACCGTACATTGTAGCACATTACCAACACCAATATCATACACACATGAGTAAAGTAATAATAGACTGCGGCATATCGCTCGATGGATTCTTTGCCGGTGACAACAGAAGTCCGCAAAACCCCATGGGGGGCGTATCGGGCCAGTTACACCAATGGATGTTCCGGCAAAAGGCATTTTGGGCCCACCTGAAGATGGAGGGTGGCGAAGAGTACGGCCCCGATAGCCAACTAATAGAGGCCGTTTTTGCACGCACCGGTGCCTATATCATGGGCAAGCGTATGTTCGAAGAGGGCGAAGTAGTTTGGCCCGAAGACCTCTTTGGGGCCAATGTTTATGTGCTGACGCACGAGCAGCGCGAGCCATGGGTGCAAAAGGGTAGTACCACTTTTCATTTCATCAATGATGGTATAGAAAGTGCCTTGGAAAAGGCAAAACAAGCCGCTGGCAACAAGGATGTAAGAATACAGGGCGGTGCCAACATCATGCAGCAGTATCTGCGGGCTGGCTATGTCGATGAGTGCTTCATTCACATAGCCCCTGTTTTTTTGGGTTCCGGTATTCGCCTTTTCGATGGTATGCTGAAAGACACTTACAACATCAATATTCTGGAGGTCATTCCTTCTGCCCATACCACACATATTCGTTATAGGCTCACAAGAAAATAGCCGTTGTAGTACCATCTTAGCGGTACATAATTGATACACATATCCACACGTTCCGCACCTGTACAATCAATCATCCTGTTTTTCAGGGTTTTTATGTAGGTTTGGGCACTGATAGCAAACTAATTATCAATTAAACACATAAAACATAAAAAGATGGCAAAGATCAAGGTAGCTAATCCCGTCGTAGAACTTGATGGCGACGAAATGACGCGAATCATTTGGAAATACATCAAGGAAAAACTCATTCTGCCTTATCTCGACATCGATATCAAATACTACGACTTGGGCGTTGAGCATCGCGATGCCACCAACGATCAGGTAACAGTAGATGCCGCCAATGCCATTAAACAATATGGTGTGGGCATCAAGTGTGCCACCATCACGCCCGATGAAGAACGCGTAAAAGAGTTCAACCTGAAACAGATGTGGAAGAGCCCTAATGGCACCATCCGCAATATTCTGGACGGCACCGTATTCCGCGAGCCCATCGTTATGAGCAACATCCCCCGTCTGGTACCCAACTGGACAGCCCCCATATGCATTGGCCGCCATGCCTTTGGCGACCAGTATCGCGCTACCGACTTCGTAGTAAAGGGCAAGGGTAAACTCACCATCAAGTTCGAAGGTGAAGATGGTACTACCATAGAGCATGAGGTGTACAACTTCAAAGGCGATGGTGTGGCACTGGCTATGTACAATACCGATGAGTCTATTATGGGCTTTGCCCGTGCATGTTTCAACCTCGCACTGCAGAAGGGTTGGCCTTTGTACCTCTCTACCAAAAACACCATCCTCAAGAAATACGATGGCCGTTTCAAAGACATTTTCGAGAACATTTACCAGCAAGAGTTCAAGACCGAGTTCGACAAGGCAGGCCTGGTGTACGAGCACCGCCTGATAGACGACATGGTGGCCAGCGCACTCAAGTGGCACGGTAACTTTGTATGGGCTTGCAAAAACTACGATGGCGATGTACAGAGCGATACCGTAGCGCAAGGCTTTGGTTCACTGGGCCTCATGACATCGGTACTGGTTACACCAGACGGTAAAACCATGGAGGCCGAAGCCGCCCACGGTACCGTTACCCGCCACTACCGCGAGCATCAGAAGGGCCGCCCCACATCTACCAACCCCATCGCATCTATCTTTGCATGGACCCGTGGTTTGGCCTTCCGTGGCAAGCTCGATGGCAATCAGGAACTGATAGACTTTGCCAACGCACTGGAGCAAGTGTGCATAGAAACTGTAGAGAGTGGTAAAATGACCAAAGACCTCGCAGTATGCATACACGGCAACAGTGTAAAACATGGCGATCACTACCTGAATACCGAAGAATTCCTCGATGCGCTGAACAATAACCTGATAGCAAAACTGGGTTAATAACAACGCTCGTCCCCATGATTATTGCAGTAGCAGGGCCATATTCGGCCCCCACAGAAGCGCAACGGCAGCAAAACCTTGATGCCATGAATGCTGCGGCGGCTGCACTGTTTCAGATGGGGCATATACCATTTATCGGCGTTAACATGGCGTTGCCGGTTGTGGCACAGTACACAGCAGGCAACGCCTACGATGCCATCATGACCATTTCTATGGCGGTCATAGACCAGTGCGATGCACTGCTGCTCATAGGCGAGAGCCCCGGTGCCAACCGCGAGCGCAACCACATAGCCGCAAAAGGATTGCCGGTGTACACATCGCTAAGCGAGGTGCCACCGGCAATTTTATAAGTACTTTTTGCTTTCGGTTATAGTACCTGCACTATCAGGAATTTCAGATACTGGGTAGACGGTATGTTCCACAATATAGGGTGGTCGGCCGACTGTGTTTGCCAGCATACCTGCCTTAGCGTACGGCGCGCGTCCTTGGCTGCCATACCTATTATTTCAAGAAACATATCAGGCGGTACCAGATTGGTACACGATGCTGTTACCAGAAATCCGCCGGGTTTCACCAGCTTCATGCCACGCAGGTTTATCTCCTTGTAGCCGGTTATGGCTTTCTGTATGTTCTCGCGGCTCTTGGTAAATGCGGGTGGGTCCAGCATCACCACATCGTAGCGGCGGCCGTCCTTTACCCACTGTTTCAATACGTCAAAGGCATTCACCGATTCAAACTTACAGCGGTCTTCAAACCCATTCAGTATAGCATTGCGGCGTGCCGTAGCCACTGCCGTTTCCGATATATCGAGCCCCAGCACACTCTTGGCACCATAGTGCGCCGCATGCATAGAGAAGGTGCCCGTATAGCAGAAACCTTCCAGCACATCGGCACCCTTTACTATATTGTGTATGGCCCTGCGGTTATCTTGTTGGTCCAGAAAGTAGCCCGTCTTTTGGCCATTTTCTATATCCACATGAAATTTCAGCCCATTCTCATTCAGTATAATGTTGGTATCAAAAGGCTCGGTAAGAAAGCCCTGCTGCTGTGGCAGACCTTCCAGCGTACGTACCGGCACATCATTACGCTCATAAATGCCCTTTGGGTTAAATATCTGTTTCAGAGCCTTTACAATCGCATCCTTCCAGCGGTCTATACCCAGTGCCAGCGTTTGTATTACCAGATAGTCGTTAAACTTATCTATGATGAGGGCTGGTAGCTGGTCGGCTTCGCCAAATATCAGGCGGCAGTTCTCCACATAGCCTATTTGCTTGCGGTACTCCCACGCCTCGCTGATGCGTTTGTAGAAGAAGTCATCGTTTATTACTTCGTCCTTGTCTCTTGTCAAGAGCCTGATGCGTATTTGCGATGCAGGGTTGTAGTATCCCTTGCCCACAAAAGAACCGTTGTAGGTATATACGTCTACTATATCGCCGGGTTCTGCAGTACCCTCGCTATCACCCAGTTCGTTGCCAAATATCCATGGATGTCCGTTTGCAATCCTGTCGCCTATCTTCTTTCTCAGAAAACATTTCATCCTGCAAAAGTAATACCGTAACACCACTCTTGCTGTATGTTTTGTAGCAGGTCTTTTCAATAGGTTATCAGGGTACGGTAAACAATAGATTAACATTTATCTATGTACCAACTGATAACCAAAAGATTGCCGAAAATGATGGGTATAAGTTTGTCATCTTCATTAATTTTGATGCCATGCTGCAGAAGCTCATCGTCAGGAATTACGCTATTATCGACAATCTTACCATAGAGCCGGGGCATGGTCTCAATACCATTACCGGTGAGACTGGTGCGGGTAAAAGTATCATTCTCGGTGCCTTATCGCTTATACTGGGCGACAGGGCCGATACATCGGTACTCATTAACAAAGACGAAAAATCGGTTATAGAAGGCTACTTCGATGTGGCGGGCAATGAAGCCTTCCGCAATGCTTTGGCCACCGCCGAGCTCGACTTTGAGCCGCAGTGCATCATTCGTCGCGAAATATCATCTACCGGCAAGTCGAGGGCGTTCATCAATGATACCCCGGTCAATCTGCAAACCCTCAATGAGTTGTCGTCTTTGTTGGTAGACTTGCAACAGCAATTTGGCCATCTGGCTCTGGAAGATGATGATTTTCAGACCAATACGCTCGATGCCATAGCCGATAGTATGGCACTGGCTACCGAATACAATACTGCCTACCGCCAGTGGAAGAGTGCCCAACGAAAGCTGGATGAGCAACTGGCCGCACAGAACAAGCGCAAGCAAGAGGCCGATTATAAACAGTACTTGCTGGATGAGCTGGCACAGGCCGCATTTGCCCCCGACGAAATAGAACGTGCCGAGGAGCAAATGAAGCAACTGTCTAATGCCGAACGCATCATTATGGTGCTGCAAGGTGGGCAAACGGCACTGGCCGAGGGCGAACAACCCATTGTTACCGAGTTGCGCCGGCTGGCACAGCAGCTACTCTCTATAGCCGATGTATACCCCGCCATAAAGCCCTTGCAAGAGCGGTTGGCATCGGTTTGGGCCGAGGTAAAAGACATTGCTGCCGAACTGGAAAACGAGCAGGAGAAGGTAACTATAGACCCGGCCCAGATGGAGGAACTACAGCAGCGCATAGACCTTGGCTACAAACTGCTGAAGAAACACGGGCTAAAGACCACTACCGAGCTCATAGTACTGCAACAGCAACTGGAAGACGACCTGCATCAAATGGCCCTGCTGGACGATAACATTACCGAACTGACCGATACCGTAGCCCGATTGCAGAAGATGGTAGACACCCTTGGTGCAGAACTATCGGCCAAACGCCATGCTGCATCGGGCAATTTTGCTGCACGCATCAACGAACTGTTGGTGCTGGTGGGCATGCCCAATGCCCGTTTTACGGTAGATATTGCTACAATACCACCATGCCCCACGGGTACAGACCGTATTGGTTTTCTGCTCGATGCCAATAAGTCGGGCAATGTACAGCCATTGCACAAAGCTGCTTCCGGTGGCGAAATGAGCCGTATTATGCTCTGTATCAAGTCTACAGTGGCTCGTGCGCTGCACCTGCCTACGCTTATCTTCGATGAGGTAGATACAGGCATCTCGGGCGAGGCCGCCCGGCAGGTGGGCGACTTGTTGCGTACCCTGTCTCAGTACCATCAGGTTATCTGCATCACCCATCAGCCACAGGTAGCTGCCCGTGGCAAGCGTCACTTCTATGTCTACAAAGAGGTGAATGGTAATGGCCGCATCAACACACAGGTACGCACCCTACAGGGCGATGAGCGTGTACTGGCTATAGCCCGCATGATAGGTGGCGAGAAGCCCACCGAGGCGGCTATAAACAGTGCCAAAGAGTTGATGGGGTAGTAGCGCCTACTTCTTTGCTATTGGGCTCACCACAAAAGATTGCCATTTGGCATTGCCGGGCGTTTTGTAGAATAGGGTATTCTTTGCCTTGGCTGGTATTTCCTGCGGTATCGGGAAGCGACCGCCGGTTACAGGCGTTATCAGCAATGTGTCGCCTTGTTTTATCTGGTCGGGCATTACCTCGCCGGCACTGGCATATTCAGTTTTTCCCGCTTTAACTGTCTTGCGGGCACGTTCCATATTGCAGCTTAGCCAGCCACCCTCACCACGCCAAAACATGGTTTCGGGGCCTTTGGCATTGTTCCAGCGTACTACTATGTAGGTGCCGGCTGCGGGTGGGTTGGTTTGCTCTTCTTCAGGCACTGTACGGGTGTAGGCAGTTACCAGTTTCATGGTTACTTTCTTTTTCAGTTTCACCGTAGCAAACGCACTACCCGCTATGGTAGCGCACGAAAGTGTCAACGCAATCAGGCCTTTAGAATACATGGCATAAAATTATACAAATTCGCCGAATGCACTGGCACTTATGGGCTTACAACACCCTGTAACCACATTTTTAACACATTGGCAAGTCTTTTTTCTTCCTTGCGCCGCTTGCGGGTATCTTGTGCGGTAGCAAGGTCAAAGCCGGTTATCCGCAAATGGGTAATGGTATCGTGCGGTGTCAGGTATAGGTTGATGTTTGCAAACGTATCTGTACTGGTTTTTAGGTGCTTTATCCGCACAAACCGGCTTGTAGTGTCATGGCGCACTGCCTCGTTTCGCTCGTTATAGACCGATGTGTCGTAGTAATACCAGCCCCATTGTACCGCATCCCTGTGTATGGCAACACCGCTTGCTTGTAGCTTGCCCAATATGGTTTCTTCGGTTAATGGCACCGTTATATTTACAGAGCAAGGGTGAACGGCTACCGGTGTTGTGCGCATGCGCATGGGGATGCTATCGGCACCAAACAGGCATAGTATGGCTATGGCTGCCAGCCGGTTGCGCAGCATGGGTATATTGATACGCTTGCCGTAGTACCTGTAGTACGATGCAACCAGAGCCACAAATGCCCAATAGT
The DNA here is from genome assembly GCA_021151685.1 of Chitinophagaceae bacterium. Lineage (GTDB taxonomy): Bacteria > Bacteroidota > Bacteroidia > Chitinophagales > Chitinophagaceae > Nemorincola. Next base: position 6,840 of record JAGKWS010000093.1, on the reverse strand, counting down.
CTGTTATGTCTACTACACGGGTCAGAGGGATGTAGTGTGCGTTCAGCCAGTGTATGGCATCGTTGGCCATAGGGCTTTTCCACCATGCAAACAGAAGAGCCGTGGCCCCGTACACCCATCGTTTGTACCGTGGTGCAAAGTGACATAGATACAGCGGAAAGATGTATAAGCCAACAAAGTCCGACAGTTTTCCGGTTATCCAACCGGGGTAGGCCCATTTCCACCACACATCGTTCAGCAGTAGCAAAGCCAGCCCCACTGCCATCTCTGTGGCTTTCGTTTGTTGTTGCTGCTTCATGCCTTTATGTATTTCGATACAAATTCTTTGCGCAATATGCGGGTATAGTGTCGGCGTTTTTTGCGATAGGCTGCCCACCGTTTGCGCAGTGCTTTGTTTGATTCTTGCTGTTTAGCAGCTACTGTAGTACTTGTTTGGCCGTATCTGGGGAAATACCGGAATGTATAGGACGATACCATGGCCTCATAGGTAGATGGGTTGTTGAAGAATAGATTCACTACTGGTATGGTGTCTTTGCCATAGCCAAAGCGTAGCATACGCCAGTAATATACCCGTTGTCCTTTCTCCTCTACAGTGCGTTGACCAGCCCATACCGAAGTGTCGTAGTAGTATCTGGAAAAGGTAATGCTATCGGGCACAAGAGTAAGCCCGGCATGTTGCAGCCGCTCCAAAAATACCTCCTGGCTACAATGTAGTTGGTAGCCATGCATGCGGGGTAGCGGTACTACCATTGGGTCTGTTTGCGCACCCACTGCTACGGGTATCAGCAACAGACAGTATAGTATTTTCCTGTGCCACCTCATGCTGTGTGGGTTACCAGCCACCATGTATTGCCCCACTTATCCAGTATGCCACCGGTTCTTCCGTATGGTTTATCGGCCATGGGCATCACGCTGGTAGCACCCAGTTGCAGGGCCTGGTTGTAGCTGTCATCGGCATTGGGTACATATACATACATGCCGGCAGGGCAGGGGGCAAATTCTTCGGTAGCATCTGCCAGCATTAGCACACTGTTGCCTATGCGCATCTCGGCATGCATTATCTTACCATCTTCGCGCAGGTGTTTTGCCTGTTCGGTTGCACCCAATACACTGGTGACAAATGCTATAAAATCGGGTGCGTTTGCCACTATCAGGTAGGGCATTATGCTGTTGTAGTTGGCTGGTACTGCTGCGTAGTTCATTGTGTGCAAATTTGTTTACAAGGTTGGTTTGGTATTGTTACTACTTTCTATACATACCAACGGCTGCCTATGGAGACAGCCGTTAGTTTGTATTCAATCACATTACACTTAGTGTGCCACTACAAAGTGGAAGAGTTTATCACCACTTTCGGTTTGCACTTTCAGCATATAAGTACCTGGTGTCAGGTTGTTCAGCGATATTGTTTCGTTCACTTCGCCATTTCTGATGGCCATGTTACCAGTTCCCACAATTTGGCCCAGTACATTCACAACATCGTAGTGACTCATTCCATTAGTCATACCCACGGTACCGTTCAGTGTAAATGAACCCGTATTGGGGTTGGGGAACAGGGTAAGGTTGGTACCTACTACTGCACTGTTGTGTACGTTCAGGTAGTCGGCCAGTATCACTATTTTGTTGCTCAGTGCGCTGTAGCCGGTTTCGCAGGCTGGTTGGCCGTTTACACGGCACCATACTGTATCGGTATTGTACACTTCGCGTACAAATACGTTGTTGGTAGCACCGGGTATCAGATCGCTATCTACAAACCACTGGTAGGTAGGAGCACCACCTGCGGTCGTAGCTTCGGCAAAGAAAGTAACTGTCTGGCCAATGTGGCTAACCGTTGTAGGCGAAGATGTGGTTATAACCACTACAGGGCTTACATTGGGGTACACATTGATAGGAATGTTCGCATAGGCCGATACAGGGAAAGAGCATACATCGGGGCTGTAAGACATATATACGCTCACCACATCGCCATGCGTGGGGGTGTAGGTAAATACGCTATCGCCGGAGAATACAGTTGAGCCGAATATCTGCCAGATGAAGCCGGGGTTTGCGCCGCCATTTACCGAATGTGCCGTGAATGTTACCGGAGTACCTGCACACAATGTATCGATAGCAGGGAAGCGACTGATAGATACACTGGATGGCAGCGGTGTACGAACCTTGAAGTTTTTGGTGATGTAGCAACCCGATACTTTAGCATAAGTGATAGTTACCACACCTGCATTTACACCTGTTACAGAGCCACTGGAAGCCACTATAGAAGCTATCATGCTGTTGCTGCTGCTCCATATACCGCCTGGCGTTATGCTGCTAAGGCTTGATGAAGTACCCATACACAAACTATCAGGGCCTGTAATAGCGGCTGGCGGTACGTCTACAATAATGGGGGCATTCACAAAGCAGCCATTGGGTACGGTGTAGGTTACAAGGTGTGTACCACCAATGGTCATACCGTTTACTATGGCAGTTTGCAAACCACCTACAACACCTATAGAAGTAATAGTAGCACCGGTTGGCAAGCTGCTGATTGTCCATGTACCACCAAGAGTAGTATCGTTGATAGTTGTTGTGCTGGCACCATTACATACCGTAATACCACCAGTTATAGGGTGAGGTGTTTGGTTTACAGTGATTGTGTAGGTTGCAGGATTACAAGATGTAGTAATGTAGTTGATGGTAACTACGCCTGCCGATATAGCGTGGAACACTCCGGTGGACGATACAGAGCCTACAGCAAGGTTGCTGCTGCTCCATGTACCACCGGGGGTGCCATTGCTCAGTGGCATAGTATAGCCCGAACATATAACATGCATACTACCACCAATTGTTGTGGGTGCTGTACTTACTGTCAACACTTTGGTTTTGATACAACCTGTAGGCATGGTGTACGTAACTGTTACAGAGCCGGAGGGCGAGTTGGCGGTAGCGATACCTGTACTGGCATTTACAGAAATGATACCCGGCAGAGAGGTAGACCATGTGCCACCGGTAATATCGCTGCTGAGAGGAATAGACAACCCCTGACAGATAAGTGGCCCGCCAATAATAGTATCTGGTGTGTCAAACACATTTACTGTATTGATAGAGAAACAACCTGTACTTGTGAACTGGTAGGATATGGGTACAAGACCGGGGGCAATACCAGATACAATGCCGGTAGATGAACCTACAGTAGCCAATGTTGGAGCCCCACTAACCCATGTACCACCGGTTGAAGTTGTAGCAAGGGTAGTAGTAGCACCCTGACACATATATAATGTTCCGGTTATGGCGTTGGGCGCAGGATATACAGTTAATATTTTTGTTACAGGTGTACAACCAGAAATAGTGTATGTGATGATGGTTGTACCCGGGCCATTACCTGTTACGATACCTGTAGACGAGCCAATTATAGCAGTTCCTACATTGCTGCTTGTCCATGTGCCGCCCATAGATGAGTTGCTCAGAGTTACTGTGCTATATGGACAGAATGGAGTAGCACCACCAGCTATAGGACCAGGAGGGGCAGAAACAGAAATTGTACCACGGGCAACACAGCCTGTTGGTGCCGAGTAGGTAATAAGTGCTGTACCTGTGCTTATGCCTGTTACCAGCCCAGTGCCAGATGTGATAGTAGCTACCGAAATATTGGAACTAAGCCATGTGCCACCTGAAACAGGACCTACAAGGGTAGAAGTACCGCCAACACATACTGCCGACGGGCCTGATATTGCCAGTGCTGTATCTACAGTTAAACTAACTGTATACACCTGTAAGCAGGTTGTTGCAGAATTTCTGATTGTCAGTGTTCCTGTATATGTACCCGGTGCGGTGTAAGCCGGTACCGATACATTTATAGGGCTTGCAGGCAATGCTACATATGCGGGTACTGGTGTAGGGCCGGCAGGAGACCATGTAAATGTATATTGGTTGGGTGCACCCAAGGTACTTGTGTATGAGTAAGGTGCCACCTGAACATTGGATGCGTAACATACCGTTTGTGAAGCCGTAAGGCCAGCCATAGAAACAGTATTGATTGTAAAAGTGTTGGGGGTTGTAGGGTGGGTTGTTACAGAATTCACCCCGGTAGCAACCAAGCCAGCCGAAGGGTTGGCAAACACTACAGCACCTGTGCTGGTTTCTGCAATAACATAATACGAAATTATATCACCTCCTACAACGCCTCCCAATGCAGCAGCAGTCATTGTAAATGACCATACTCCATTATTAGTTGTACCACTGGTTAGTGTGCCGGGGGCACTTTGCCATGTTCCTGCACCATTTCTGTAGTATATTCTTGGTACATTGGGGCCTGTAGTAAATACACCCTGTGGGCTTATTATATTAACACCAGAAAGCGTCCAGCTTACATCAGAGCAAGAGTTGGTAAGCGGTGTATATGTAATACTATTCAGTTCATCGGCTCCAATAGTGTAGAAGGGGGCATTCCTTAAGTTCTGGTCAATGTCTGTATTGATAACGGGAGTGGCTATAGGTGGTGCTATGGCCAATGGTACGTTGCCAAGAACTTGTTGCAAGTGAAGGTCTGTTCCTGAAACAAATGTAGGTGGAGTAGTGATTGAATTAAGGTTGCCACCAAATCCGGCTTGCATAGCAGGGATGTTAGCTCTGTTGACACCGCCAATGAAACCAAGAATGCCCGATGTTACATTGTAGTCGTTATAATCCATAGAGGCAAATATGCCAGCCGCAGCAACACTATATACTCCATAGCGATTGCCCGTTGTTTGTATATTGCTTACTATGTTGCTACGCATGTTTACACCACCAGCCAAAATGCCGCCCAAAGCTGCAAAAGGATCGAAGGTAAACACACCGTTTGTTGCTGTTGCAGCCGAGTTGGTAGCCATTTGCACGGTGTTGTGGTAGAAGTTAAAACCATTACCAAGATCGGTATAAATACCATGTGCATTTTGCCACACTTGCGCACCTGCAGGACAGGTTGCATTCAGTACAAAGTTGTTGTATACATTAATGCCGGATGATGTAGTATTCACATCAAAATACATGCCGTAGGCACCGTTAGCCAATGTATTATTAACACCAGATATTTTGTTGCGGGCAATTGTGGTATTACGAGCTTCAAAGGACAGTATTATTCCTCCTGTCGGTGTACCTCCGTTGATGCTTACGTTACTCACATTATTATCTAATATTTGTGTGCCAGTAGCATTATTAATCTGGATACCACCAAAACCTGTACCGGTAATATCGTTCTTTTGTATCGTCCAGTTAGCATCCAAGCCAGCCGGACCATAAGCATATATAGCCGTTTGTGTGTTGGATACTGCGTTATTTTCTATGGTATTATTGGAATTGGGAGCCTCGCCAATACCAAACATTGTGACACCACTACCAGATGTGATAGCAATACCTACTGTTGCTGCACTCATGCTAACAATACAGTTCTTTACAACGTTGTTTGATGCGCCAAACAATGTGCTGGGGCTACCAAACCTTATTACAGAGGATGCACCGGTAGCGGTAGTATTGGTGATGGTAAGATTTCTACTGGTGCCACCTACCACGTTTGAACCATCAATTGTTACGTTGTTGGCTCCGAAAAGATATATGACTGCTGCTCCTCCCAGGTTACCCGTAATGGTAGGGGTGGCACCCACTGCGGGTTTGATGAGAACAGATGTGTAGTTGGATGGTGCAGCACTTCTGTTCAGAATTGCGGTAGCAGTCTCGGTAGTACCCGCAGTAACAGAAATGGTGATGGCCCCCTGGTGTGTTCCTGCGTTGATAGCGTTAAAGGCAAGTCTTAGCTGGGTATAGACGGTGGGTCCCAGTGTGCCGGCTGTTGCGGTAACCGTTATCTGCGCCGATGCCTGCAAACTTGCAGCCACCATCAGAAAACAACCTGCTAACAGTTTCATCAGGTAAGACTTAATAAAATTTCTTTTCATAAAAGCCAGAATGGTTAATAAATACAATTTTGGGAACTTACGATTTCAAAAATAACGTTTTTTTGATGTTTTTCAACCATTTCAGGAAATTTCAATGTCATCAGTCATATTATTCCCACTATACAATTCATTGGAACTACATCAATCTGTTGCCGCTACTTATTCTGTCAGCGTTTGTAAACGCATCAATATAGTATAGGCGTTATTTTTCCACATTTCGTTAGCATACACAATACAATATTTCTGTTATCAGCCTTCCCTATACCACAATAGTGCATACTTGTGTCTCTTTTGCCTGTATGGCTTACTATTTCGTTACTTTTGGTACTGCATTTTAAATACACAGTCTTGTCTTACACTACTACGCATATTGCCTGTCAGGAAACTGGTTTTTTCGGCAAGCTGGTTACCGATTATATTGGTCAGGCAGCTACGCTCAACGGTTTTTATCAGTATGCGCCCAATGAGGTTGGGGTAGATGCGTCTATACAGCAAAGGTTGCAAGCTCCCCCGGTGTCGCGTGCTACATTGGTACGTGTATTGGAAAGACAATACGATGGGCTGGCTGTAGCCCCAGCTGTACAGGCTAACATACAAGCACTGGCAAACAGCAATACGTTTACCGTTACTACTGCCCACCAACCCAACTTGTTTACGGGTTATTTATATTTTGTATACAAGATTCTACATGCTGTATCGCTGGCAGAATACCTGAACAACAAACATCCCGATTTACATTTTGTACCGGTATACTACATGGGTAGCGAAGATAACGACCTTGATGAACTGGGTGTTTTTCGTTTCCGTGGCACCAAATACCGTTGGGATGGCGATGGGCAGTTGGGTGCGGTTGGGCGCATGTCCACCAAAGGACTGAAGAAGCTTATAAATGAAGTGTTGCATTTGTTTGGTCCGCCCGGTGCTGCAGCTACAC
>JAGKWS010000092.1 GCA_021151685.1 Chitinophagaceae bacterium | reverse complement strand
TTATTATCTTGCCCACCATGGTATTGGCAGCAAGCCCCATGCCGGCAGGCACATGGCTTTCAACACTATCGGCCGGGTTTGCACGAGTAGTAAAGCAGGACACAAGAGCCCAAATGGGTAAAAGGTATTTCATGGTATCTTACTCCAGTTTGAAGTTGGAATAATAGGTTTTAGAGATTGCTTCCCACTTCTTAGCCTCGGCCATATTGCCCATTTTCTGGTAGCAAAGTGCTATATAGGGTATGTCTTTTATAGATTGTTGCTTGTCCATCTCCATCTCTTTGGTAATGGTTTGGATGGCCGCTGCATACTGACCCGAGTAGAAATAAGCCCGCGCCAGATTGGTATAGGCATTAAAGTAACCGGGGTTCAGTTGTATAGACTTGGTGAAGTACGGTACCGACTCGGCATACTTTTGCTGGTTCAGTAGCACGGCCCCAATATTGTTGGCTATGTTGGCATCGTCGGGCTTGGCCTGCTGTACTATTTTGTAGTAGTAGGCGGCCGAGTCGTAGCGTTGCAGCATAAAGTAACCAGTACCTATCTCGGTATAGATGTCTATGTTTTGCGGCTCAAACTCCAGCAATTTGCGGAAGTTGATAATGGCCGAATCGAACTGCTGCAACTGTTGGTAACAGCGTGCGGCATTGATGTAGGCATACTTAAAGTTGGGGTTGTACTCCATAGCCAGCTTAAAGTATGGAATGGCCTCGCGGTAGCGGCCGGCAGTAAGCAACACACTGCCCAGATTGTTGTTGGCTGTAAAGTTGATGGGATTCAGCTTCAGTGCCATCTGGTTGTACTTAATAGAGGAGTCGTACTGCTTGCGGCGGTCGTAAATGCGGGCTATCTCTACATACAGGTCGGCATAGCCGGGGTATATCTCGGCACCCTTGTGCAGATAACCCAGCGATTCGGCATCTATAGCCAGCTTCTGTGCGGTATCGGTAGCCTTCGCATACTCTTCCTCGGCCAGTGCCGAGCCCACGTTGTGGTACAGGCGCACATCATCGGGCGAGCGTTTGATGTCGGCACGGTACAGGGTGGTATTATCTTTCCATTCGGCATTGCGGGCTACGGCCCAGCCAGCATACAGCAAGCATAGTGGGGCCAGTATGGCCAGCACCTTACCCGTTTTCAGGGTAGCTACATCGTTGGCAATGCCCTTGATGATCCATTTTTCTATGGCCAGTGCTACCAGCAGGCACGTACCTGCAGAGGCAAAAAACGCAAAACGCTCTGCCAGTTCGGCACCCATCAGGAAGGGGAAGTTGGAGAACAGGAAGATGGTAGCCAGATAGAACATGATGCCGAAGGCCCATGGGTCGCGACGGTCTTTCAGAAACCGCGTTACCATAAAGTATATGAGTGCCCCGTATACCAGCAGCGACACCCAAAAACGGATACTGGCCAAATCGGCATAGGGTATTGCATTGAACGAATAAGTACTTACCAGCGGATAGGGAAAGAACATGAGCTTCAGGTAATGCCCCATTACCACTACCTTGGTAGTAAATACCTGTATGGCGGTAACCGGCATATCGGGCGCGCCAGACAGGGCATTATCTATAAATTCTACAGTGGCGGCGGGGTTGTTGGCATCGTACAGGTTCAGCACCCATGTACGCACACCCCAGAATATACCAAAGGCAACAAATGTACCTGCCGATATGAGGATGGCGCGGGTACGGTTACTGTTGTGGTACACAAAGAACAGCAGCGGTATAATGCCCAAAAAGGCTACCACAGTTTCTTTAGAGATGATGGACAGATAGAACATGACCACGCCAGCCAGCAGTTGCCACATTTTGCCACTGCGCATATAGTCCATAAACAGGTTCAGCGACCAGAAGCCAAAGAAGAAACACATCAGCTCATCGCGGCTTTTGATGTTGGCTACTACCTCGGTATGTACGGGATGTACGGCAAAGATGAGTGCCGCCATGAAGGCAACTGCCACACGGGCACCATCGAAAAACTTGTGCAGGAACAGAAACAGCATGATGCTGCAACCCGCAAAGGTGACAATATTGAAAAAGTGATGCACCATGGGCGACAGGCCAAACAGCTCGTACTCCAGCGCAAACATCACTAACGACAGTGGTCGGTAAAGGTCGTTGGGAATAATGAGGTAGCCACGCATGTGCGGTGTGGTGAGCAACTCTGGCACGGCCTTGGCACCTTGCAGCACCATGCGGTTATCCTTTAGCACCATTACGTCGTCCATTACAAAACCATTCCATATGGTATTGAAGTAGACCACAAACGATACCAGCCCCAGCAATATGCACAGGTTGCGTACCGAAAAAAGCCCCTGCTGACTGGCCGGGGCCACCGCACCCCTGGTAACTACTGGTTGTGGGGCCGCTGTCAGGGGTTTGGCGGGGGCAGGTTGGCTCTTCTTTATTGGTTTGTTTGCCATGAATACACGAATAATTTCAATATTGCCAAAAATAGATACTACAACGCACAATGTCAAAAAACCACTGGTCAATGCAGGTCTTGCCGGTACCCTCGCCCCTTTTTTGCTACTTTTGCCCCATGGCTGGTACTGTCAACTATCGCAAGCTGAATAATGCTGCATACATATACTTTATTGCGCTATCTCTTTTGTGGGTAGTTATACAGCTATGGGAGAGCCACCAACTGAACACCACTGCCGCCATTGCCTTTGGCGTTTTCGTTACCATGGCCAAAATAAACAACCGCATAGTGAACCTGATAGTGGGCATACTGCTGTTGCTGGCCTCCATCTTTGGTACGCTCGATTTTATAGCATGGGGCGGCAAGGCCGGGTTCGATATCTTCATAAAAACAATGATAGGGGTAGGTTTCCTCAGTGTGGCATCTTCGGTGGTACTCATATTTAGTTTCCTGCGCCTTAGTTTTGAGGACAAGTAGCGAGAAGGTCGCACCCTCCCTGTTTCCCTTCCTCATTTGTACCCCCGATATATATAACGTCGACCCCGATAAATGATGTCTTTCATGAAATGAATCGGGCCGGGCAAACATTTGATGTAATATTATACATAGACACTTCGCTATTCAGAAATGAGTGTACGGGTGAAAAACATATGGAGTACGGGGGCGGGGAAAAAAGATTGCCACTGTGGGTATTGGTAGCCCACAGCCAGTACATGGGCAATTTGTGATGGCAATGCCCCATTTGTGCGTGGTGTTTTTCATGGTTTTTGGGGTGTGGGTGATGCGAGTTTGTTGATTGTCAATTGATTGTGTAGTATATGCGATACCCCATGGTGCCGTAGATGGGGCATAATGGGGTGCAGTGTGCGTGTGGAAGTGAGTGTGAGAGCGCGGGTGCAAAGACTGCCGCTGTGGGTGTTGGTAGACCACAGCCAGTACATGGGCGACAGCGTCTGTGTGATATCAGATGATTTCTCAATACCTGTCCTGCTCGAGCATTGTTGGTGAGAAGCAGCAACAACGGCAGAAATATGTGATGGGCAATGCCCCATTTGTGCGTTGTGTTTTTTTCATGGCTATTGGGGTGTAGGTGATGCGAATTTGTTGACTACCAATTGATTGTGTGGTTTTGTAGATGCCCCATGGTGCCACAAATGGGGCATAATGGGGTGCAGTGTGCGTGTGGAAGTGAGTGTGAGAGCGCGGGTGCAAAGACTGCCGCTGTGGGTGTTGGTAGCCCACAGCCAGTACATGGGCAATATGTGATGGGCAATGCCCCATTTTGTGTGTGGTGTTTTTTCATGGCTATTGGGGCGTAGGCGATGCGAATGTGTTGATTTACAATTGATTGCGTGGTTTTGCAGATGCCCCATGGTGCCACAAATGGGGCATAATGGGAAATTGCAGGGCAGGGAGTAGGGTAATAGGACGTAGGTTTCGTGTATATGTTCATGGTTATAATTATCGTAATTTTGTAAAAAGGGTATGCTATGAATACTTTGGTGATAGATGATAAGTCTTATGTTGTTTTGCCGGTAGATGCCTATGAAGCTTTGCAAAAGAAAGCTGCACTGAAGACACGGCCGGAAAAACTATTGTCGGTTGAAGAGGCCCGGGAGCAGAGCAAAAAAATGATAAGGAAGTGGGCCAACGCAAAGTAACAGTAAAGGAATCTGTTGCAGCGTCTATTGCAACCATAGCATGGTACATAGAATCTAAAGGGATGGTAGCCACTGCCGAGGCTTTCTCTGACGCTGTTTACGATTTCTTCTTACACCTGTCTGATACCCGGAAACGATATGCTATCTGCCGGGACCCTGAAAGAGCCTTGCTGGGTTATAAATGCATCTCTTACAAACACAAATACACGGTTGTTTTTCTGGAGACAAACACCGAAATCATCATTTGTGAATTTCTTCCGTCTAAGAATATTCATTGGTAGTTCCCCATAATACCAATCTTTGGAACTTACGAAAAACAGAGCGGGAAAGGAAGCGAAGCAGTGTTTCATACAGATAGTAGCTTTATGGTTTTATAGTAAAGATGTGGTTTGGCCACCAGCTTGCCAACTGCACCGCGCATGGTATGGCTTGCAAGCAGTACCATAGACGCTGTAGTGTATATGATGTAACTGCAAATGCCCGCGGGGTGCGGGTTTTGGGGGTAGAAAATATACCAGACCTAAATGACACCGGACGGAATCTGGCTGCCTTGCCTGCCGTAGGTAGGAGCCTACGGCAAACTTTTTAGGGCGTATGGGTCGCAAATCTGGAGATTTGCTGCCGCTCCGACGTAGTCAGAGACATACGCCGAACTATGTTGTTAGCTAAGACTATGGCCAGCGGGGCAGAAAATTTTGTATTTCGTCAATCTGAAGATTGACAGCCGCTGTGACGTAGTCGGAGACTACGCCAAGCTTTTTTATATACTACGGCCAACTGGGGGTGTAATAATTGTTTGCACATGTATATATTCGCATTATTGTTTAAACTAAATATATCACTATGGCATTCGATGTATCCCAAATCAAAGAAGCATACGATAAGTTAAAAGCATATATATACTATGACAATACTGATATTATTCTACGAAAAAAAATCGTTGAGTTTGAGACGAACAGGACTAAGGATTGGACATCAATTCTAAATCAAGCCCCATATTTTACCGACATTTCCGATTTCAAAGTGCCATCCGTTGATGAAAAACTGGAGATGTTTACTAATGGATTGAACGAATATCATTCCAATGCGAATTTCTTTGATTATCTCATAAATCAAATTGAAGTTGATTTTTACGTTAAAGGAATTAATGAGGATGACCTTGAGGACAATTTTATTACCAATAAGAGAGTAAAGGACACCTACGAAGTCGACAGGGTAACAGCGTTCATTGATGCTCCTATAGAGATTCATCTTTTATCTGTTTTATGGATTATGGAAGAGGGCAAAAGCCTTGATGCTGACCTCTCAGATAGCTGTTTGGGAAATCGGCTGTTACTGACCCAGAACAACGAAAAGATTGTACAGGGTTCAGGGCTGTTTAAACCATATCATTCTCAATATCAGAAATGGCGGGATGATTCAATCAAAGCAGCGCAAAGCATTTTCGATAGCAACAAAGATGTTCTTTTCTTGAATTTAGATATCCGAGATTATTTCCACTCGGTCAGAATAAAAACTACAAAACTCTTTGCCGGAAGAAAGAGAAAAGCTCCAGTGCGAAATGGATATTACAACTTGAGGGAGATTTTTCTAAAAATACATGAAAGATATACTGGTTTAGTAGGAGAAAAATATCAAGTTCCATATAATTTCTACGACAAACTCCCTAAAGACGCGAACGGCAAAGCAATAGAGGTAATACTTCCAATTGGTTTGATTTCATCCTATGTCTTGGCAAATGATTACTTAAAGGAATTTGACAGTAGAATAAAACAGGTAATCAAACCCGCGTACTATGGTAGATACGTTGACGATATCTTAATCGTAATCGCAGATCCTCAACTTGATTATCACGACCGTGAAAAAGCAAAAAACTTGCGTTTCGACTTTGAGCATTATAAAAAAGAAACTAATGAAGAGATTGACGATTCCATTGGGACGGTTTCTTTTGAGGAAAATAGCCTCACTAAGCTTGAGAAGTTCGTTTTGCAAAATTTCCACCGAGTAATAAAATTGGTAGATGCCCCTGACCATTTCTCTAAAACAATTGAAGGCAATAGCGAAATTGAGAAAGCATTTAAATTATCTGGCTATTCCTCTCTCTATTGTCAAAGTAAAAAATCACTATTGTACTACTTCGACCACGATGAGTCAAATCTTGTAATTGACAAGCTAAAAAAAGAACTGGATGAACGTACAAGCGAGTTTCGTGATTTTCCCGAGGATGATGTGAATGAAGAGACCTTTGAAGAAAGTGCTTATCACCTACTTTATGATGGTACTGAAGGAAAAATAAGGACACTAAAAGATTATAAAGAAAATCGTTACGGACTGACAGTATATTTGGCGAACAAGATATTTAGCGCGTTACGCCATGAAAAAAGAATTTCAACTAAAGAGAGAGACCAAGTTTTAAAGTTCTTTCGCGGTACAACTTGTCTAAATTTTTATCGCTTATGGGAAAGGGTTTTTACTTTCTTTCTTGTAAATAACTATGCAGAAGCCTATGTGTCATTCTATCTTCATTGCCTTGAGCAAATTAGAGAAATAAAAGTCAACACAAAACATTCAAGGATAAACAATGAATTGGTATTTAATACTCTGTTTGACTATTTAGATAGTGCGCATGAGATAGCATTTTCGTTAAATCCTGATTTTATATCAAAAGCGAAAAAAGCAGCAAGACATTTTGAATTTCAACTCAACAAATTTGAGAGCGAATATTTAGGCAGTTGGTTTGCTGCAACCAAACCCAATTCTTCATGGGGTATGCGATTTAGAGAAGCTAACATGATTAGGCATCATTATGTAGTACATCCTCTGCTAAATTATACCGTGGACTCAAAGTCAAAGAGCTTTAACCTTACTGCTATAAATATCGACCTCAGGCGCTACATTTTAGATGAATCGCTACTTGAAAACTCACCGAGGCCGATAAAGTTTTCTGAATGTTGCATGGCGACTGTTTTTGTTGAGCTTGCCAATGCAAAAGATAAAGTTGTACAAAAGGATAACGGATATACCTTCACTAATATTCTTGGCCTAAGTACAGTTACAACTACAACTGAAGAATGGGGCGAGGAAGTGATTTCAAAATCAGAGCATTTTTACTTAGAAGATGCATTTAATTTATACAAGCAAGCGAATAAAAACCATATTCCTTCTTATATACTTGAGGAAGATGATTTTAGAAATCAGTTTTATGTCAGACATACTGACTCCGTGGTATATGACAGCAACATGCCTACCCAAATACAGGAGTTAAGAGTAAATTCATCTGACAAAATGTTGGAGCCAAAAATTGCTTTTGCGAATACAGAAGTCAAATTAGATAACATTATTAAGAGCGTTAGGAACACACCTAATTTAGATTTTGAACGTTATCAAAAATTAGCTACTATTTTAAAAAGGGTTCGTGAAACACGAGCAGAAATGTTGCTTTTCCCCGAATTTTTTATGCCTATAAATTTACTGTCAAGTTTAGTAAGGCATTCTCAAAAAAATGGCCTTTTGACTGTAATGGGTTTGGAGCATGTAACTATTGATAACGCCTGTTTTAATTTCATTGTTACAATTTTACCTGTAGAGGTAAACGGTGTCAAAGACGCGGTAGTTGTTTTCAGGTTGAAAAATCACTATGCCCATGTTGAAGAGGAATTGATAGAAGGTAATCATTATAACGTACCGAAACCTTCTCCTTACCGCTACGATATTTTCGCCTGGCGTAACATCTATTTTTCGTCATTTTATTGTTTTGAGTTGGCAAATGCACTTCACCGTAGTTTAATGAAAGGTAAAATCGATTTGCTGATAGGTATAGAGTGGAACAAAGACACTCCCTATTTCTCTAATATAGTTGAAGCAGGGTCGCGCGATTTACATGCTTATGTTGCACAAGTAAATACAAGTCAATATGGAGATACAAGGTTAACTCAACCCGTTGAGTCTGCGAGAAAGGATATTCTAAAATTAAAAGGCGGCTCGAACGATGCAATCTTGACAGCTAAAATTAATCTTTCGACATTGCGTGAATTTCAAAGACAAAAATTCTCTATAACACATCATAAAGGTGATTACAAACCCCTGCCCCCGGATTTCCTACTTGCCGATGTTTTAAAGAGAATAAACAATGAGAAAGTATTATAACTTTCTTTACCAACAATATAGTTTATGTTTTCAATGTTATTTTGCATTAAAGAGAAACATAATGAAAACGGAAAATAAGGAAATGTTACTTTACCCCACTCGTGCCCTTTTCTACCAAGATGCCTTGTTATGGCGTTTGTAATGCCATGACTGTGTAACGAAACATTGTCTATCAATCCATGCACGGGCGTTGCAAACGCCCGGCCGGTGCATCCTCGTCTCAGACGAGGACGAGTAATGTTTGCTGTTGTTTACTCCCCCACAAAACACCAACGGCTGGCGAGGTGCCAGCCGTTGTATGGTTAGATGTCAATTTTTGCGTATTTGGCATGGGTTTCTATGAATGCCCTGCGTGGGGGTACTTCGTCGCCCATCAGCATAGAGAATATTTCGTCGGCATAACTCATGCTTTCTATGGTTACTTTCTTCAGCGTACGTGTTTCGGGGTTCATGGTGGTGTCCCAAAGCTGTTCGGCGTTCATCTCACCCAAACCCTTGTATCGCTGCACGTTTACAGAGTCTTCTTTGCCACCGGCCAGCAGGTCTACGGCGGCCTTTCGGTCTTCTTCGCCCCATGCGTAGCGTTGGTCTTTGCCTTTCTTTACCAAATACAATGGCGGTTGCGCCAGGTACACATAACCTTGCAACACCAGATCCTTCATATAGCGGAAGAAGAAAGTGAGTATGAGGGTGGCAATGTGCGAGCCATCCACATCGGCATCGGTCATGATGATGATCTTGTGGTAGCGCAGCTTGGTAAGGTTCAGTGCCTTGGGGTCTTCGGGGGTGCCTATAGATACGCCCAGGGCGGTGAACATATTTTTGATTTCCTCGTTCTCGTAAATTTTGTATTCCTGTGCTTTCTCTACATTCAGGATCTTACCACGTAGTGGCAGGATGGCCTGATAAGAGCGGTCGCGGCCCTGCTTGGCAGTACCACCGGCCGAGTCACCTTCCACAAGGTACAGCTCGCATTTTTCGGGGTCGCGCTCAGAGCAGTCGGCCAGTTTGCCGGGCATGCCCCCACCCGATAGTACGCTTTTGCGCTGCACCATCTCGCGGGCCTTGCGGGCTGCGGCACGGGCCTGTGCGGCCAGTATCACCTTGTCTATAATCAGTTTGGCTTCCTTGGGGTGTTCTTCGAGGTAGGCTTCCAGTACGCGGCTCACGCATACGTCTACCACGCCCATTACCTCGTTGTTGCCCAGCTTGGTTTTGGTCTGGCCTTCGAACTGTGGCTCGGGCACCTTTACCGATATAACGGCACTCAACCCCTCGCGGAAGTCATCGCCGGTTATCTCTACCTTGGCTTTCTCGAACAGTTTGTTGCGGTCGCCATAGGCTTTGAAGACACGGGTAATGGCCCTGCGGAAACCCGCTACGTGGGTACCACCCTCTATGGTATTGATATTGTTGACGTAGGAGAATATATGCTCGTTGTAAGAGGTATTGTAGCTCAGGGCCACATCTACCGATACGTTCGATTCTTTGTCGTGCGTTTCTACAAAGATGGGGGTAGCCAGCAGCGGGTCGCGCTTGCCTACACGGTCCAGCATTTGCACAAACTCTATAATACCGCCCTCGCTGTAGAACACCTCGGTCTGTGGTTGGCCCTCATCGTTGGTCTCGCGCATGTCGGTAAGCGTGATGCTGATCCCCTTGTTGAGGTAAGACAGCTCGCGCAGACGGCCCGCCAGTATGTCGCGGCTATACACGGTATCCTTAAAGATGGTGCCATCGGGCCAGAAGTGTTGTTGGGTACCGCGCTTGTCGGTAGTGCCTATTTCGCGCACGGGGTATTGGGGAATACCCATGCGGTACTCTTGCTCAAATATCTTGCCCTCGCGGAAAACGGTAGTCTGCATTACCGAGCTGAGTGCATTCACACAGCTTACGCCCACACCGTGCAAGCCGCCCGATACCTTGTAGCTGTCCTTATCGAACTTGCCACCGGCATGCAGTACGGTCATTACCACCTCGAGCGCGCTGCGGCCCTCTTTGGGGTGCATGCCTGTGGGTATACCGCGGCCATCGTCGAGCACGCTTATAGAATTATCGGGGTGAATGGTAACCACAATGTTTTTACAGTGGCCGGCCAGAGCCTCGTCTATAGAGTTGTCTACCACCTCGTACACAAGGTGGTGCAGACCCTTTACGCCAATGTCGCCAATGTACATGGCGGGGCGTTTACGCACCGCCTCCAAACCTTCCAATACTTGTATACTCCCGGCATCATACTCGGCCGGGGCACGTTTCACTTCGTTTTCTGCTTCCATTATTACGGCAAAATTTTGCTCTTCAGGCTATGCAGAACTATCCTGCAACCTGTGGTTATATGTACAGAAACAGGCACTATACAACCAATTATTCTGCTTTACAAAGATAGTTTTTGTGCAGGTATTGCCCAACAATAGTTATGAACAGTATAAGCACAAAAGTGGGGTGCGACATGCTCCTATTCTTCAATGTATCTTTAGGGAATATGAAGTATAGGAATGAATAGCAAGAAGAGGACTTGACTTATAGTGCCATTGTAATTTGCAATAACGGCACTTCGTTATTCGCTGCGTTTTATATATGTATTATCATTGTTGTTCGAGATGTTCCGAAGGGCATCCGGAACAACAGAGGTCCTCTGCGAGAGACTCGGCTAAGGCATAACAATGAGAGCATCTATGCACCATACACCTATCTCCTATATATGCATCTCACCGCATCAAGAACTTCCTCTCCATATTCTCCCCGTAGTTTTAGCCATTCGATCGTTTTTGCATCGCCAAGGATAATATCCGCTAATCTCAACGCCATAGCTTTATTGTGTATAGAAACCTCATATGACCATTGATACAATAGATTCTGGGGCTCCAGTGCAAATGCTTTTTTCTTCATAGCGTTCGATATGCTCAAATCCTTCATTCCAAATAGCCATTCAGCTAAGGAAATAAAATAGCCAGTAAAAAAAAGATATTCCGCATTCTCAGAGAACTTCTCCAGCGATTGTTTATAGTACTTTTGGAGTGTCGATATATACGCTTCCGATTTCTTTCCATTCTCGAATTCAAGCAATTGATTTACAAGTGAAAAAAACAGTCTCAAATACCCCTGTAAATCGTCGGCATTCCTTATAACATATTCCTCGTTTTCCTCTATTGTATTGTTTTCTCTTTTCATAATCAGACTTAAAAAAACACACATAATTTGTTGCTAATTTTATAATCGCTTGCGTGCAGAAATCGAGCCAATTATAGAATTCCATCCACAACCTTCCCCCATACCTTAACAGTCACACCTTGGACTTTTGTCTCTATAGCCTCAAATACGCCTGACGACGGTAGTTTTCCGTTTTAATCCTCTAAAACTTCTCTAAGAACGCCCTCTCGACTCCCAACCTTGTCCACCAGTTTATCTAATTGATGGGTTGCTTTGTCGAAAATGTGGTGTATCTTATTTTCATCCCTTAAGACGCTTTGAACAGCTTTTTCAATAGTTTCCCTTGTTGTTCCAGATGTTCAGAAGGGCATCCGGAACCAATAATTAAATAGCCGTTCTGCGAACGGTATTATGTGTACTGAAGCTAAGATATAGAAAGAAAGCTCCGGCATTACTCTTTGCACTCAACTTTTGCAGGAGACAGGATTGGGCTATGCAACGTGAAGCCGTTCGGAGAACGGGCTACATATAGTTTCGGGTACTCTTCGGAACATTTTATATAACAGCGTTCTTAAAGGTTGCTACCTTGTTATCAAACATCTGTTACGGGTGCGCACGTTGGATGAATCCGGAACAACAGACAGACTTGCTAAAGCATACCCTAAAAAAACACGCAGTTGCCGGGAACTGCGCATGATGTAATTGTTAACAAACAAACATACTGCTGGCAGTTAGCGTCTTTACTAAAAACACAACTATGAAAAAGGGCTTGTTTTTAGGAATTGCAGTGGCAATTGCAGGCGTAGCGGCCGCGCAGGAGCAGCCAACAACCGTAATTGACAAGCAACAGTACGTAAAGTATAAGCTGATGATACGGCCATTGGAGCTGATCATCCCCAACATCAGCCTTACGGCAGAGCGGCACTTTTACAAGCACTCGTTGGGGTTGACACTGGCCTTCAAACCCGCCACAAGGGAAAGCGGCACCATTACAGGTGCTACAGGGCTCTTTGGCAACTACCGTACGGCCAATATGCTGAACGAGGCATACAATGCCATTACAGCCGGGGTGAACGCCAAGACCTATTTCCATCCGGCCAGGAAAAAGGACATTTACATAGACGGCCAGCTTTCGTACCGGCATTGGTGGTTCGACAATAAGAATGTTGCCTACCCCAATGTAGAGGGTTACCGGTTTGCGGGTACCAGAACTGAGCGGATGAATGTGTATAGCGGCAAAATTCTATTCGGTTATTCGGCTGTAGGCAATAGCGGCAAGAAAACCAGACTGGTGGCCGATTTCTACGGCGGGCTGGATATTCGCTACAGATCATGGGAGTACATAACCAGAGACGGCAGTGTTATGAATGAGTATAACAGTTACCGTAAAGAGACCGGCAATTATTGGGGCCTAAATCCCTACTTGGGAATGCAGATAGGGGTGGGCAGGTAGTGTCTTGTAAAGAGATAGATGGTGCCTCTTGGGATTGCCATTTTCGGTCTTAAAAACTTAGTGTCCTTCATTTCCCATGTGCCGGCCGATGGTGAGGAACACCAAAGGCGGCGGAATACTATACTCAAATAATGCCTTTGCCGCTCTCATCTACCGCATATACCGCAACCGCAGGCTATTGGCTACTACGCTTACCGAGCTCATGGCCATGGCGGCACCGGCTATCATGGGGTTTAGCAGAAAGCCGTTGATGGGGTACAAAATACCAGCGGCCAGTGGTATGCCTATAATGTTGTAGATAAACGCCCAAAAGAGATTGGCCCGTATGATGCGCACCGTATCGCCCGCCAGCCGGAAGGCCCGTAAAATATCTTCGGGGTCGGAGCGGCGCAGCACTATACCGGCAGCCTCCATGGCTACATCGGCACCCTGACCCATGGCTATACTCACATTGGCGGTAGCTAAGGCTCCGCTATCGTTCACACCATCGCCCACCATGGCTACCACCTTGCCCTGCTGCTGTAGCTGCTGTATGTAGGCGGTTTTGTCGGCGGGCATCATAGCGGCCTGCCAATGGGTAATGCCTACTTTTTTAGCTACGGCCGCTGCTGCATGGGGGCTATCGCCGGTAAGCATTACCACATCTATGCCCATGCGCTGCAACCCTACAATGGCCGTAGCGGCAGTGGGCTTTATAGCATCGGCAATGGCCAGCACGGCCAGTACCCCGTTGCCATCGGCAAACCATACTACACTCCATGCCTGCTCCTCCCATGTACCAGCGGTTTCGGCCATTGGTGCCGGTATGTCTATACCACTGCTTTGTAACAACTTGCGGCTACCTACTACATAGCGGGTGCCTGCCACATAACCCTCTATACCCTGCCCAGTGATGGCGGCAAACCGGTCTATAGCTACAGTGGCTACTTGCTGCACCAGCAGGTGGCGCACTACGGCACCTGCCAGCGGATGTTCGCTCAGAGCTTCCAGCCCCAGTAAAATGGCAACTGCATTGGCCGGTGCATCGGCAGCCCATTCTATAGCGGCCACATCGGGCTTGCCGGTGGTTATGGTGCCGGTTTTGTCCAGCACTATGGTATTGGTTTTGTGGGCGGTCTCCAGATGAGTAGCATCGCGAATGATGATGCCCTGCAATGCGCCACGCCCTATACCCACCATCACAGCCGTAGGTGTAGCCAGCCCCAACGCACAGGGGCAGGCTATAATAAGCACCGTAATGGCCGACATAAGTGCCTGCGGAAACATACTACCGCCACACACCAGCAGCCACGTGGCAAACGTAACCACGGCCAATGCAATGACCACGGGTACAAATACAGCGGCAATTTTATCGGCCAGCCGCTGCACGGGTGGTTTGCTGCCCTGCGCCTCCTGTACCAGTGCTATGATGCGGGCCAATTCGGTTTGCGCCCCCACCTTCTGTGCCCTGAATACAAAACTCCCCTTCTGATTGACAGTGCCTGATATGACCTTATCGCCCGGCTGGCGCAGTACAGCCAGTGGTTCGCCCGTTATGGTGCTCTCATCTACCCACGAGCTGCCGCTTATCACCACACCATCTACCGGTATACGGGCACCGGGTTTTACAATGATGGCATTGCCCACCTGCACCTGTGCAGCGGGTATCTCCAGTTCGGTATCGCCGGCCTGTATGGTCACGGTTGCCGGCTGCATGCTCATGAGCTGGCGCATGGCTTCGGATGTGCCGGCCCTTGCCCGTTCTTCCAGCAACTTGCCTACCGAAATAAACGCCACCACCACTGCCGCAGCCTCGAAGTACACATGCCCATGCAGCCCATAGCGGTGCCAGAAAGAGGGAAACAGCGTATTGAATGCGCTATATACCCATGCAATGCCCGTGCTGAGGGCTACAAGGGTATCCATATTCATACGGCCGTTACGTGCCTGCTTCCATGCATGTACAAAAAAGTGCCTGCCAAAGTAAAAGACCACCGGGGCCGATAGTGCCATCATTACCTCGTTGGCCATGGGCGCATCCATCCACAGCATACCTATAAGCATTACCGGCATACTAAGGCCTATGGCCCACCATGTGCGGTGTTTCAGCTTGCGGTAGCTATCGGCCTCGCGCTGTTCGGTTACGGCCTGTGTATTTTCTTCGGCTATTACCAGATCGTAGCCGGCAGCTTGTACTGCCTTTTGCAGGGTACAGGTATTGGTAGCGGCGACATTGTACAGTACACGGCTGGTGCGTGTGGCATAGTTTACAGAGGCTTCGGCCACGCCGGGTTGCTTTTTCAGGACTTCCTCTACCCCTGTGGCACAGGCGGCACAGGTCATCTCTAATACCGGAAATAAACGTTGCTCAAATTGCTGTTGGCTCATGTAGTAGTGCAGGGGCATCATGTGCCCACATCACTATGCAAAGGTGCCCCTATATGCGGTGGTGGTTGTTACAACATTCTGTAACATGGTTATATATTACCGTGTATGAGCGACTACAGGGCATCCAGCCCGCGCCGGTCGTTATGGCCTGCGGCCTTGTAGGCACTGGCAGTAAGGCCCGTTACCTGCCGGAACTGGGCCGACAGGTGCTGTACACTGCTATAGCCCATGTCATCGGCTATCTGGTTCAGGCTCATTTGGCCGTAGCTCAGCAACTCCTTTACCCGTTCTATCTTCTGCTTTATGGCGTATTGCTCTATGGTGGTGCCTTCTTCGGCGGCAAATAACTTGCTCAGGTACTGATAGTCCATTTGCAGGGTAGTGGCTATATACTCGCTCAGCTTTAGTGCAGTGGGTTCGGTGCGGTGGTGTATCTGGTCTATTATCACCGTTTTCACACGGGTGGTTATCTGTGTACGGCGGTCGTCAATCACTTCAAACTTCAGCCGGTTGAGTGCCTCGTGTAGCTGCTGCAAAGCTGCTGCCGGCACCGGATCTGCCAATACCAGCTGCCCGAGCGTAACCGACAAAGGCTGCAAACCCGTATGCACGGCAGCATCTTGCACCGCCATAATGCAGCGGTCGCAAACCATGTTTTTTATGTGCAGCTCCATGGTGCAAAGGTAATAGTTGCATAGATTTTCCTATGAGCATCTATCTGCCGAGGTTTGCCCAGGCGGCCTGCAGGCCAAATAGCACTCAGAACAGCCAGTCCACCTCCCCCCTCCAAAAAAATGTCCTAATTGTGGAAATTCTGTCCATTCAGTGGATGTCTATGAATGTATGCCAAAACAAAAACAACTGACAATCAATACATTATATTTCTGGCACGTAGTTGGTAATACTACTGGCATAACACAAACAAACAACTAACAAAAACACTACAAAACGAACTACAATGAAAAACATCATCAAGTCT
>JAGKWS010000091.1 GCA_021151685.1 Chitinophagaceae bacterium | reverse complement strand
AGCACTCGTCCAAATTTACCGCACCGGTGCCAGCTATGTCGGCCGCCGTAGATATTAATGTAGTGTGGCAAACATGGGGCCGAAAAGAATGGCAGCAACCATTGGGCTACCCACTGGTGGGGGTGGGTCTTACCCTTACCAACTACAATAGCCCCAATATCTTTGGCAAGTCTGGAGGTATCTACCCCTTTGTACAAATACCCCTGATACGGGCCGGCCGGTGGGAGTGGACCTACCGCTTTGGTGTGGGGCTGGGCTATGTAACCAAACGCTACAGTCTGGCACCAGACTACGATACCATCAACACCTCGGTTAGTACCCATGTCAATGCCTTTGCCCTCTGTGCCACCGATGTGCGCTACCGGCTGAACAAACACATAGACCTGCAGGCTGGCGTAGGTGTTACCCACATATCGAACGCACTGTACCGCGAACCCAATTTGGGGGTGAATATGGCCGGAGCACATATAGGTGTTCGTTATTTCCCCACCACATCGGCTCCAGACCGCATTATGCGCAAGATGGCACCGGTGCGCCACCGCTGGCTGGTAGATGTGCGAGGCGGTATAGCCCACCGCGAGGCCCGTGCCGAGGGCAGCCCCGTACGGGCTGCTTACATAGGGGCAACCTCGGTAAGCTGGCGGGTAAATGGCCACAACAAAGTATTTGCCGGTATAGATGCTGCCTACCACAAAGATGTATATGCCTTTCTGGTGAACTACGGCATATACATAGGCGATGAAAAACGCCACGCATGGGATGGCGGCTTTTTTGTGGGCGATGAATTTCTGCTGGGCAGGCTGGGCCTTATGGCTGCAATAGGGGTATACTACAACCAAACATTCTTAGACTTCGACCCGGTGTATCAGAAAATGGGCGGCAAATACTACCTGCTGATGCACGAACGGGGGCTGGTAAAAGAGCTATTTGTATCGGCCCTGCTGAATACCCATGGTGCCGTGGCCGAGTATGCCGAATTTGGTATGGGGGTGGCTTTCTGATTATTCTGTCGTCTCTTCATCACTACAATCACCATCCTTACAGGGGGTATGGGGCGAGTGAATCTCTATGGTAGCATGCTGTATGTGGTGCTTGTATAGCTTCTTTTTTATATCCCGCACCAGTTGCATTTTCTCCTCAAAGGTTAGCTTGTCGCTCAGCGTTACGTGGGTGGTGAGCGCGTTTTGGGTAGTGCTCATGGCCCATATGTGGGTGTGGTGCATTTCTTCTACACCCTCTATTGCCAGCACCATATCTTTTATAACGCCGGTATGCACATTGTGGGGCACTGCATCCAGTGCCATACGCAGGCTATCGCTCAGCAGGTGCCATGTGCTATAGAGTATTACCAGCAGTATCAGCAGGCTCACGGCCCCATCCAGCCAGTACCAACCCGTCCACGACATCAACAGGCCTGCTATTACCACCCCCAGCGATACTGCCGCATCGGCCATCAGGTGCAGGTAGGCACCCTTCGTATTCAGGTCGTGGTCTTTAGATTTATGAAAGAGCATGGCACTGCCAAAGTTCACCACTATACCCACACCCGCCACTATGGCTATCAGGTCGCCATTCAGCACATGGGGGTGCCCCAGCCGTGTAATAGCCTCCCACCCCAGCACTGCGGTAGCGGCCAGCAGTATTACAGCATTGGCCAGAGCGGCCAGTATGGTAGTTTTTTTGTACCCGTAGGTAAATGACCTTGTGGGGCGCGACCGCGACAACCGGTAGGCCAGCAGAGAAATGAGCAAACTGGCCACATCGCTCAGGTTATGCCCTGCATCAGATAGTAAGGCTACCGATCCCTGAGCAATACCCACTCCTGTTTGTACTACAACAAAGGCAGCATTCAGCACTATGCCGGTAGCAAATGCCCGGCTAAGGTGTGTATGATGATGGCTATGCCCTTCATCGGAATGGTGATGATGGTGATGCCCATGATGGTGGTGATGCCCCATGCAACTACAGATTGTATAGCTAAACTACACAAAAAGAATCAGCCGGGCTATGATGGCCATCATAGGTTCTCTGGTCGGAACCATGAACTATACATGAGGTAGTTATTGGCTATGCGTTCTACCTCGCCTTTCAGCAGCTCCTGGCTAATATCCTTTACCTTTTTGGCAGGTACACCTGCAAACACGCTGCCCGCCGGTATTTTGGTACCTTCCAGCACCACGGCACCTGCAGCTACTATGCTGTTGGTGCCTATCTCTACATTATCCATCACTATGGCACCCATGCCTATCAGTACATTGTCCTCTACCCGGCAGCCGTGTACCAATGCGTGGTGCCCTATAGATACGTTGTTGCCAATGGTAACTGTGGTCTTTTGATAGGTGCAGTGAATGCAGGCACCGTCCTGCACATTTACCTTGTTGCCTATGCGTATGCTGTTTACATCGCCCCGTATCACGGCATTGAACCACACACTACAATCTTCGCCCATAACCACATCGCCCACTATGGTGGCGTTGGGGGCTACAAAACAAGTGTCTGGTATGGTGGGGGCAATACCCTTTACTGGTAATATTACTGGCATACAGCGAAAGTAAACAGGATATACGAGATGAAAAATTGTGGGCTTAGAAAGTCGGCCTCTACGCTCTTTTCTATCATAGGCATTGTGTAGGCACAGGGGTTACAGTTAATATTCTTATGAATAGAATGCGCATGTATTGTATGTGCGGCCGATATTTCCGACACCGCGTCATGTCAATTGACGGAAAATCTTTCTGTTGTGGCATACACGCAAAACAAACTAATTATCATTAGTAAATGAGCTTGAAATATGGGTGCATTTTTAAGTGTTTTCTTTACCACGCTGTCGAGAATGATTCTGTAGCAAAACACCCGTCTATAAGGGTTTGCCTGTAGCATGGTGGGCATATGTTAATAAAAAACTTTGCCGAACCATACACACCCCTGCGGTATAAGCGATTCACAACATCGCAAAAAATAAAACGACACCGCCCGCGCCTATGTGCCCCTACAGCACACCTTCTTTCTTAGTGCCCTTTGTGCCTCTCTTGTACGTTCGCTTTGTGGCAAAAAAGACAGATGGCTGTGTTATTGTGGCATACCCACAGCCGCAAACATAGCCTGTGTAAAGGTCTCCCACAGGTACTTTTTCTTTTCGGCGGCTATGTTGTCGGCAAGGTGGGGTATGGGTGCCCCATCGTAAAACCGTACAATAGCCTGTGCTATGCTGGACGCATCGGGCTCGGCCACAAAACCAACTTTGCCATCGGGCACCACCTCGGCCAAACCACCTACATTGGTCACCACCATGGGTTTACCAAAGTGGTAGGCTATTTGCGTTATGCCGCTCTGCGTAGCATGTTTGTAGGGCTGCACCACTAATGCTGCCGCGCTGAAGTAATAACGCACTTCGCTATCGGGTATAAAGTCGGTACGCAGATGCACCCTGCCCGCCAGCCCGTGCCGGTCTATAATGGCGGCATTGGTAGCCTCTGCCGTTTTGCTGTAGTATTCGCCGGCCACTATCAGCTCCACGTCCGATGTGGCTAATGGTGACTGTGCCATGGCCTCCAGCAGCAGATCCAGCCCCTTGTAGTCGCGTATAAAGCCAAAGAACAGCATATACCGCTTGGCAGGGTTCAGCTTCAAATGGGCACACGCCTCGTCCTTACTCACCGCCGGCCCGTAACTATCGTACACCGGGTGGGGCGAGAACGATGCCGGCTTGGGTGTGAGTCGCTGCACATCTTTCAGCACATCGCGGCTCATGGTGATGAACGCATCTACAGCCCCCGTAAAGTAGCGGGTAAACTGCGCATCGCCGGGGCGTGCCTCGTGGGGTATCATATTGTCTACAATGCACAGCACCTTTGTGCGCCCATTGCGGCGGGCGCGGCGCAGTATGGTGCCAAAGCACGGCCCCATAAAGGGCAGCCAGTATTTTACTACTATCAGGTCGTACTGTTCGGCATTCATTTGCCCGCCAACCGTTATCCAGTTCAGTGGGTTCACCGAGTTTACCGCCGTGCGTATGTGCAGCCCCTTTGGTGCCGGGTCTGACGAATATTGTGTTTTGCCGGGGAACAAAAAGCCGGGGTATTGCAACGAGAACGACCATATGGTTACCTCGTGGCCCTCTTGCTGCAACTGGTACGCCAGCCGCTCATTAAAGGCGGCCAAACCGCCCCGCAACGGATGGGCAGTGCCCAATATGGCTATCTTCATGCAAACAGGGTTTTGAAATCGGTTTGGGCACGCTCGTAGTCTTCGGGTATGCCTATGTCTATAAAATAACCTTCGCCGGTATAGCCATAAAACTTGCCTTCGGGCACATACCGCTCCAGATAGTCTTTTTCAAACGAGTGTTTCAGGGGCAGTTCCTTATCCAGATAGGCGCGGGTATTAATGATGTACACCCCCGCATTGATGAGCCCCTCATCGCGGTACTGCTTCTCCTCAAACGACAGTATGCGGCCATTGCGGTTGGTATTCACCACCCCATACCTGTCGAACCGGTGCATCAGCTTTAGCCCCAATGTTGTAGCGGCATGCAGGTGGCGGTGGTAGTCCATCTGCGCCCGCAGGTCGGCCTGAAACATGGTATCGCCATTCACCACTATTACATTGTCGGCCACTGTCTGGCGCAGGGCCAGTTGCATGCCACCACCCGTGCCCAGCGGCTCGGTTTCTATCACATAGTCTACCACAAAAGGTAGCTCTTGCGTAGCCAGCCATTCTATCACCACATCGTGCCGAAACCCCAGCGACAATATAACACGGGTACACCCCTGCCCTGCCAGATACCGGAACAACCACGCCAAAAACGGCTGGCCGTTTACCTGCGCCATACACTTGGGGTATTGCCCTATAACGCCCTGCAGGCGGGTACCAAGGCCACCGGCCAATACTATTACTTCCATATGCTGTTGCTATGTGGCTGCAAAATAGTGCCTGTTTATTATTTATTGTGTGTTGTTCTTCTCTTTGCATTGTAGCACACTACACATATGCCATTGTGCCCCTACGGTACACCATCATTCTTAGTAGCCCTTGTGGTGTGCCTTAAAACCCACCACAACACTATTTCATCCCTGCCAGTGCCGTACTGAAGGCCGCTATATCTTCGGGCTGCGTATCCCACGCACACATCAGGCGCACCTCGTGGGTGCTGTCCTTCCATACATAAAACGGATAGTGCTGTTGCAGCGGCTCGTACCAGTGGCGGGGTATCTCGGCAAATACCGCATTGGCCTGTACCTGGCGGGTAATGCGCACCGCGCTGTGGGCCGACAGTGCCGCATGCAGTTGCTGTGCCATGGCATTGGCATGCTGTGCCGTGCTGCGCCACAGCTCGCCCTGTAGCATGGCCCCAAACTGTGCCGCTATAAAGCGGGTCTTCGAGGCCAGTTGCATCACCTGCTTGTGTTTGTAGGCTATATTTTTGGCCAGTTGCTCGTTAAATACCACCACGGCTTCGCCAAACATCATACCGGCTTTGGTACCCCCCAGCGACAAAATATCTACCCCGGCACCAACGCTGATGTCGGCCAGACTGCACCCCAGCGATGCCGCCGCATTAAAGAAGCGCGACCCATCCATATGAAGGTACAACCCATGTGCATGACACAGATCGGCAAGGGCACGTATCTCTTGCGGGGTATACAGCGTGCCGTATTCGGTAGTTTGGGTGATGGACAGCATGGCCGGTTGGGCATAGTGTACATCGCCGGGGCGTATCAGGCGTTCGGCTACTATCTCTGGCGTTAGCTTGCCATGCTCGTTGGCGGGCAGGGCAAAGAAGCGGCAACCGGTAAACGTCTCTGGTGCCGAAGACTCATCGCAGTATATGTGCGAGGTATCGGCACAGAGCACCGAGTGGAACGACTGGGTAGCACTGCTGATGCTGAGCACATTGGCCCCCGTACCATTGAACACAAAATACACCCGTGCCTGTGCGCCAAAAGCCTCGCAAAACTGTTGGGTAACGCGGGCCGTTATCTCATCGGCACCATAAGAGCGTGCATGCTGCACATTGGCCGCCGCAAGGGCCTCCATTACCTGTGGCAGTACCCCTGCATAGTTGTCGCTGGCAAAACTTTTCATGAAATCTGTTTGGCGTTAAAATTAGTACTTTAGTAAGCCAAAAAATCCAGAGAAGTGTTGCGAATGGTATTACTGGTTTTGGCAGGCAGCTTGTGGGCTACGCAGGTATGGGCGCAGCGCACCGTACCCCTGCACCGGTTATGGACACCACCGCAGGTACATGTACACTTCAACGGCTATGTGCTATCATTCCGCATCAAGGATATAAACCGCTCTATGGAGCTGCTGTTGGAGACGGGCGACAGTACACTGGGGCCCACCAGCGGGCTCGATACCGCCGCCACCTACCACATAGAGCTCTATGCCCGCCGGCAGCAATACACCAACAAGCTGCAACCCCTCATGCAAAACATGATAGGCACCTTTCTGCTCACCGCCGGGCAAGCCGAGGTGCGGCACGGCCGCAAAAAACTATCAGACATCATTATGGACATACAAGCCGCCAGCTACGACGACAACCACACCTACATACGCTTCTACGATCCCCAAAACCACCAGCTCATCTTTGCCGGCAGTATGGCCGCCGATATGTACCGCAGAGATTTGGGGTTGGATTATTGAGTTTATTATTCCAAACTCAAAATCTGGTTCACGTAAGTGAGTAGGGGGTCGATTTTCCTTCTGGGTACACTACATATACAGATGTAAATCAAAGAGTTGCATGCCAATGCAGCTCTTTTCTATTTGTGATATGGGTAAAACCAAAAGCGTCTTGCACTAAAATTTGTACTATCTCACAATCGTTTTGCGGTTGTATGCTCGTCTGAAAGCCTCTCCAGTAGCGGCTCTTGCAATTTGTCGATAATGTGTTTTTGTTGGTTGAGACATCGGTGGATGTATTGCACGTCTCAAGGTGAATGAAATTCACCAGTACCAGTTCCGCCGTAAATAGAATTTACGACATGGAACAACGCATGCTGGTGCTTATTCTTAAAATGTCAATATTGACAGTGTAGAGGTGGACGCATCAGTATATTATTAGTAAATTACACCGTGAATTAAAGTGCAGTTGTGAAAACAAAAAAACCAAAATCCATAAGTTTGTTTGCTGGTGCAGGTGGATGCTCTTTGGGCTTCAGTCAGGCAGGGTATGATATTATTTACGCAACAGATATTGACGAAAAGGCTGTAGAAACGTACAAAATTAACTTTCCAAACACAAGAGCGGAGTGTAAGGACATTAACGACATAGACTTTAATTTGCTTTTAAGTGAACTTGGGCTTAGGCCTGGAGAACTTGATGTTTTAATTGGAGGTCCTCCGTGTCAAGGGTTTAGCACGGCAGGAACTAGATTTTGGGACGATCCCAGAAACCATTTGTTAAAGCAATACGTTAGAGCACTGTCTATTATCAAGCCGAAGTGGTTTATGATGGAAAACGTCGAAGGCTTACTCACTACAAAGAAGGGAGAATACGTTTTTGAATTGGTAAAAGCATTTACCGAGTTAGGTTACCAAATACGACTTGAAAAGGTATATACTCAAGAGTACGGTATTCCGCAAAGAAGAAAGCGTGTTATCATTCTTGGCAATAATCTTGGGATTGACTTTAATTTCCCTAAGACAGTGTCTAAGTCTCATGGACAAATTTATAGGAAGGCCGATGTGAATATTGAGGATGCTTTACTCGGACTACCTGCTCCTACTTTCGAAAATAAGCCAGTTGCTTATACAGAGAAATTAGATGGACACTGGATTGAACTACTCAAAAATTCAGCAGGAACAGTTACAGAGCATTTCACAACGAAAGTTGATGAGGTTCAACTTCAACGCATCAAGGGTATTGGACCGGGCGAAACGATGAAAAATTTACCTGCTGAACTTCAACACCAGTCTTACCTTAAACGTGCAAACAGACGGGTAATGGACGGAACACCTTCCGAAAAACGTGGAGGGCCGCCCTCTGGATTAAAACGATTGGTGCTTGATGAACCGAGTCTTACGATTACAAGCGCAGCGACAAGAGAGTTTATTCATCCAACGCAGGACAGAACTTTAACGATTCGTGAGTGCGCAAGAATACAGACCTTTCCAGATCACTTCGAGTTTGTTGGTAGTCAAGGGGATAAAATACAGCAGATTGGCAATGCCATACCACCTTTACTCGCTTATCAGTTCGCAACTCAAGTTTTAAACTACGGTTTTAAACCCGAAAAAGAGGTAGGCAATGGAGTTCTGGTAGACTTTATCTTAACAAAGTCAGAAGGGTTTAGTCCGGCACTAAGGCATACTGAGATGTTGCTACTCTCACTAAAACCATTACATCACCAACAACTAACATTTTTTTAAAAATGCCTGTAAATGCATCAACTAGAGCTCTATTTTCACGAGCAAGAGCTCTTGGAACTGGAAGCCGAGCTTTAATGTTAGACGAATCTGAGTTGTATGGGATATTTATTATTATTGCTTCCGACTTGGAGTGGGAAATACAGACATTAGGGCTTGCCAACCCGCAAAACGCGTTGCCAAATTGTGATTATTACCAAGTGCCACTTGAGTGGTTTGATTCTCATGTAACTCCTCCAACCATGTTGCAGTTGCAGGAAGCCTTACAGAGTGCTATCGACATAAATGCGGACTTCCAACTTTACTTTTATAACGTATGCTCCTTACATAAGCGCAGATTGAAGTATCAAAGAATATTGAGCACTCAGGCAAAACCGACTATGGATCAAGTCGGCCCCCGCGGATTGTTAGAATACGGCATCTGCAATAATCACCTTTTGAACAGTTGGCTTATTTGGCGTAAATGGATCTTTGATATTGACAACAGATCGGGACAAGAAACTGGATACCTTTTTGAACCCGTGCTCGCAAACTCCTTAGGTGGTGTTTCTATGGGTTCTACAAACTCAATTGTTAAGCGGATTGGCGAAGACGGTCAACCTACGACAAAAGGCAGGCAGGTCGATTGCTATATCGGAGCTGAGAATTTAGCTTACGAATTTAAACTCAGGGTAACCATTGCTGCAAGTGGACAAGGTAGGTTTGCAGAAGAATTATCTTTTCCCCGAGAATGTCGCGCCGCAGGTATTATTCCAATTCTCATTGTTCTTGATCCGACACCGTCGAACAGATTAACAGAGCTTTCTGCCGCCTTCACCGCAAATGGTGGTAGAAGCTATATTGGTGAAGAGGCTTGGAATCACTTGGAAGAGAGATCAGGGGAAGTAATGGCTAACTTTATAGATAACTACATTAAGCCTCCTCTTACTGCAATAAACGAATTTGATACAGATCAACTCACATCTTTCAAGTTCACTTGGGAAAACGATAGGATTATTATCTCAGATGGCGATAGTCATTATATAATTGATAGGGATAATAACCATCCGTTAGAAGACGATGAGCCAGAACCGTAAATTTCTTTAGCAAGCAAGAATTGAGTTGAGTTTACACTTTAAAGACTGGTCTACAACTGATACAGTGTTATCAACTGGGTAGATATAGTTCTATATCAATATTGACATTTAGTTGACCATCAGCTTGATTCTTAGGCACCCAGTTGGTCGTAGAATGTAAAAAAATAATAGCTGTGGCGTAGTCTCCGACTACGTCATAGCGGCTGTCAATCTTCATATTGACGCTCATCGTATTGTTTGTTTGGCTTTGCCTACAGCACACATAGCAGCCGTTTTCCGTCACGCTACCCGCATTTTCAGTATATGCCGTAAGTTCTTACCAACACCCAACCGGCAACTACTGCTTCAAATAAGCTTACATTACACCCGCATGGAAGCAAAATTTGAGGAGTTGATAGAAGGGTACATAACGGGTAACATAGGTATATCTGAGGCTTTTCTTACAAAAGAACTGTCGGAAGCACTTACGGTAAACTTGTTGGCCCTGAGCAGGGATGGTGGCCTAACCACCGCCGGCATAGGCAACGATGCGGTAAAGGCTACCGCAATAACCATTCGTAGCGATAAAACATCGTGGCTCGATGCAGCCTCGCGCAACAGTGCAGAAATGGAGTTTCTGGACCTTGTGGCACGCTTTATTGGCTACATGAACGAGACCTGCTATACCGGGCTGAATGCATTTGAGTTTCATTATGCCCTGTACGAAAAAGGCGCGTTCTACGGCAGGCACAAAGACCAGTTTCGGAACAACAATAGCCGCAAGTTCTCCATGATTAGCTACCTGAACGAAGACTGGCAAACAACCGATGGCGGGCAACTGGTGATACACCATGAAGGCCGTGCGGCGCAGAACATTTCGCCCAACAGTGGAAAAACCGTTTTCTTCAAAAGCGATATACTGGAGCATGAGGTAACTGCAGCCTCGCGCCCCAGAATGAGTGTTACCGGATGGCTAAAACAGATATGATGTGGCTGTATAGCAGGATGATTCGCGAGCAAATGCCTAACATACAAACATGTTACCGCTGTTTACCGTAGTCTGTAGAATTCAAAAAAATAAGGTTTGTCGTAGGTACTTACCTATGGCAGGCAAGGCGGCCAGATTCCGTCCGGCGCCATAGCATTTTGGGACATTCCCTTTTTATCATTAACTACGGATGTTCTGAAAGGCACCTGGAACAGTTGGGGTATTTCTCGCACATTAGGAATCTATTCATCGCAATGAATAACGTGCAACCTCAAACATTATGTATAGAAAATGGGGTAAATTCGTTGGTGAGTGAATCCACATCACAAGACCGGTTTATGGTGCATCGTTTTGTTCTGATTCTTCTTGTATTTGCCTCATGCAGAGCTGCAACACAGCCAGATAATAGTGGGGCGAGCCAGCCCGACACAACGGTAGGCGGGGTGAGCAACCCAATGCCAATACACGACAGCCAGCCTACCCAACGATGGATTGCCTATAAAAAAGGCTCAACAATTGACAGGCAAGATACGCTGCCCTATACAGGCTGTTACATTGCCATTACCGACAGTGTATGTACTTACTACAGGCACGACACTGTAGCAGAAAAATACACATTGGTGCCACTAAAAGGATACGGTTACAAAGTGTATGGGTTCAAAGAAGTTGCCGGCGACCGCCTTATTTGTCTTGATACCTTACAAACAAAATGGGTCTTGAAACGCAATAATACCGATGGCGATCAGGAGTATTTTTTGCTGGAGCAATAAGTGAACTGCCGCTAAATATCGAACACTTTCCAACACATTTACGCCCCACCACCTTTGTATGTAGCCAATGTGCCTCTAATGTTGGGCAGCTTTTCCTAATCGCTTCAACTCTTTTACAAGTTTCTTATTAGATCGTCTATGTTGCTTTGTTGACTTAACTGGCTTTCCATATACATACTTCATCTCTTGTAGTTTGGGAGGTTGATCGCTCGGCTCCATATCTATGACCATGGTCACGGTATCGGTCTGTATGCCCCCCCTATCCATTTGCCATAGCCTGTGTAATTGACCGTAACGGTGTAGATTCCTGCTTCCAACTGCTTCAAGTCGAAGTTGCCACCATGTTGTTCCGGATTCATCCAACGTGCGCGCCCGTAACAGATGTTTAATAACAAGGTGACAACTTTCAAGACCGCCGTTATATAAAATGTTCCGAAGTGCATCCGGAACTGTCAATATAGCCCGTTCTACGAACGGCTTCATGTTGCTGTAGCCGAGTGCCTGAATGTTGTTAAATTGAGTGCCAGGGTCGGATATGTGCTTCCCTGCTATATCTGAGCTTCAGTACACCGAATTCCGTTCGCAGAACGGCATCCTGTTATAGGTTCCGGATGTCCTTCGGCACATGCAGAACAATGGGGTCGTTGTTCTACAGCTGTTGATCTATCTCCAATTTATTTATTCGTCTTTCAGTACATTTACAATAGCAAACGGAATTTTGTTCCATACAATTTGCTCTGCATACATTCCATTGCATAAAATTGTTATACCAAAGTTGCGATCAGGGAAAATCATTAAAGTTGCAGAAAAGCCAGGATTATCTCCTACATGCCAATAATATGTTCCCAGTTCATCAGAATGTGTAATCCACCAACCTAACCCTATTGATACGTTTTTATTTTGCGGTGCCACAAATCTCGTTGTCCACATGTTATGTAAAGTGCTATTCTGCAATATGCCATTGAATGAATTGGGATTGTGATGGATGCTTAAAATACTCATCATCCAATTGCACAAATCCAATGAACAGGAATTTAAGTTGCCACTTGGGCTATGTTCTCTGTTTTCATCATATATACCCCCAATTTTTATGGTCTTTCCTTTTAGTATGTGAGGAGCACTTCTTCTTTCAACAGGAATTTTCTCATAATTGAAGGCACTGTTTGCCATATTCGCTCTGTTCAGAATGTTCTCTTTCATGTAGTCTTCATATGGCATACCCGATATCATTTGTACCAAATACCCAAGAATGTCATAAGCTGCGTTGCTATAAGTTTTTGTTCCATCAAACTTTGTTCCTGGTGCAAAATCAAGTTTCTTATTGTGCAGACTGTGAACAAATTTTCTCAAAGCACTGCTATCGTTAGGGGAATGTTTCAAGTGCTCATCCCAATAAAACCCTGATGTATGTGTCAACATCTGCTCAATGGTTATATCCTTGTATCGCTCATCTTTCATTTTAAAGTCAGGCATATAAAAAATCAGCTTTTGTGTGATATCTATCTTACCCTGTTCTGACAATTGCATAATTGCGGTTGCTGTAAAAAGTTTGCTGATTGAGCATGTAAGGAAATTGGTCAGGCTGTCAACTGGTTTTAACGTGTCTACTTCTGTTGTCCCGTAACCTTTAGTCAAATAGGTCTTGCCATCTTTTACAATCCCAATAGAAATGCCTACCATGTTGTTAGTAGTCATACATGCAGATACAATGCTGTCGATTTTACTTATGGCATTTGTCTGAGATGTTTGTCCAATAGAGGAGAGAGACAATGCAAAAAGCATAAAAACAAGTAGCATGG
Organism: Chitinophagaceae bacterium; assembly: GCA_021151685.1. Classification (GTDB taxonomy): domain Bacteria; phylum Bacteroidota; class Bacteroidia; order Chitinophagales; family Chitinophagaceae; genus Nemorincola. The sequence goes on along the minus strand of JAGKWS010000091.1, from coordinate 3,420 downwards.
GTTTTATAGTCATATTCCTATCCGTCTATTTTATTGTTGTATCAGGCTTGTTACCAAGTGTAATGTAAAATACTAATTTCATTCCCAGTTGGTTGTAGAATGCAAGAAAACTACAGTTTGGCGTAGTCTCCGACTAAGCCAAAGTGGCTGTCAATCTTCAGATTGACGCTCATCGTATTGTTTGTTTGGCGTTGTCTACGGCAGACATCGCAGCCGTAATCCGTCACACTACCCGCATTTTCCCATGTTATTATGTACCGCAGGGATTTAGGGTTGGATTATTGTGGGGGGACAATTGCATCAGGCGAGGTAGTTTGCCGTATTCGCAAATCTGGAGATTTGCTGCCTAAATGACGTAGTGGTACACTACGCCAAGCGGGGCTTGATCTGTTCTCTGCTACGGGCACAAGTGCCAATACATTTGCACTGCTGCAGATATGGGCGAAAAGCGCAGTGCTGAATTGGGCGACGAAACACCTGCAGCAAGCATTATATCGAATAGTTGGTCTTCAGCACCTCGGCCACTGCCTTGCGGTAGCTTTTGCCCACAGCCAGCTCGGTGCTGCCTATTCGAAATGTGTGGTTCTGAAACGTGGTTACCTTTTGCAGGTTTATGATGTAAGACCGGTGTATGCGCAGGAAGTCGTGCTGGGTCAGTATGTCTTCCATGTGCTTCATGGTGCTGAAGGATATAATGGTTTTGTTGTCGCAATGTATGCGCACGTAGTTTTCCAAACCTTCTATATACAATATGGCATCGTAGGCCACCTTTATCAGGTCGTTGTTCGATTTGATGAAGAAAAACGTACGGCTTGGTGTTTGCGGCCGCATCTCTGTATCGTCGCGCACGGGGGTTCTTAGAAAAATCTTATTTACCGCCCGCAAAAATCGTTCTATAGATATGGGCTTCAGCAGATAGTCTACGGCATCTACATCAAACCCATCTATAGCATAGTTGGGGTAGGCCGATGTGAGGATGATGGCAGGCCGCTCTTTCAGCGAGCGTATAAAATCGAGCCCCGAGATACCGGGCATGTGTATGTCTATAAACAGTACATCTACATGCTGTGTGCGTAGTACATTCAGGGTTTCCATAGCATTGCGGCATTTGGCCACCAGTTGCAGGCCCGGTATCATGCCTATGTACTCTTCAATTATTTCCTGTGCAATGGGTTCGTCGTCGGTTATTACACAATTCAGGTTCATGAAAGTTGCAGGTTTAGCTCTACGAGAAATTTCCCGTTGGTATCGTTTATGTTCAGTTCATATTTATTGGGGTATATCAGTTCCAGTCGGCGTTTCACATTTTTTATGCCTATTCCGCTTCTTCCATCAGGCGTACCGCCATAGTGCCTTTGTTGGTGTTCCAGGCTATTTACACATACAAATTGTATGCTTTGGCCTGTAGCGGTTAGTTGAATGTCTATACATTCGTCGGTGCCGCCATGTTTTATGGCATTTTCTACAAACGGAATAAACAGCATGGGTGCCACCCATAGCTGTGCGGCACCGGGTGCATCTATGTGCATATGTATACTATCGGCACGGTGCATGCGCAGTTGGGCAAAGGCTACAAACTGTTGCAGATACCGTATCTCATGGTCCAGAGACGACTCGGTATCGCCAGCTTCGTACAGGCCATACCGCAGTATGTCCGATAGTTTTATGACAGCATCAGGCGTATTGGGGTCGTTTTTGCGGGCAAGGCCATAAATGGTATTCAGTGCATTAAAGAGAAAGTGGGGGTTAATCTGTGCCCGCAATATGCTCAGCTCGCTGGTCATTTGTTGTTTTTCCAGTTCATTCAGCCGTTGTTCGTTTTTTTCGGCATCGTATGCATACTTGCCAAATGCCAGCATAGCCATCATAGCGGCGGCTGGTACCAAGTGGTAGGGCATGCGTGCGTGCCGCATACTGCCCATGTACTCCAGTTCGGGGTGTACCTGGTTCAGCCATTGTGTTACGGTATAAGATACAACGGTAGTAAGTACCAGCAACCCGTTCAGCAGGGCAAGGTAGGCCAGGTACCTGTGTCGCGATAGTAGCCGGGGTATCAGTACCATATTATTGAGGTAGCCCGGCACACCAAATACCAGCAGCAACAATAGCAACATGCCCGGCATAACCGCCCATACCAATGGGCTGCCTGCACTGGCATACAAGGCTGCCAGAAGCCAGAAAATAACATTACGGCTCACCCTGCCGGCAAGCCAACGCAAAATTGTTTTCAGGAGCATGGTGAAAGAAGAATTGCAAATTTCAGGTTCATTGGCATATGATGGTAGTGTGGTGGATAAACGAATTGGAATAAATGATGAACGACACCTTTTACAACACGAACGGCGAACAAGGTCTTTTAGTTCGTTCCTCAATGGTTTATTTGCTCACGTCAAACATAGAGCTGGCAAGGCCTCTGTTAGTACTAACTTGCTCTTAAACCTATCTATCACAAACAACACACAAGGTTTTTTCACCAAATCGTCCTATACCATGCACATCGGATCGGCCATCAGATGTATCAGAAAGAAGTTATCCCTGTCGCAAATAGAGCTGTCGGGGAAATGTGACATCACCCAAACTGCATTGTCGCAAATAGAAGTAGGGCTGAAAATACCCAGCCAGCGTACTGTAGAAAAAATATGTAACGCGCTCGACATTCCCGAGTTCATATTGTATCTGCTGGCGTTGGAAGAGAGCGATATGTCTCAGAGCAAGCGGGTCACATACAACCTTGTATATCCTGTTATGCAGAATTTGCTCTTGCAAATGGCGGCACAAACGTCGGCAGCCACTGCAACACCCCGCGTTTAGCGGTGTGCGGGGGCTACTACATCTTGCCACTGCGTGTTGCGGCTCAGTACCGCTTTGGCAAATGTGCAAAGGGGTATTATCTGCCATCCGGCCGTGCGTGCAAATGCTACCGCAGCGGCTACCAGTTCCTTACCTACACCCTTGCCTTCCCACGCATCGGCCACCTCGGTATGGCTGATGATCATGTTATTGCCCGCCAGTGTATAGTGTATAGAGCCTGCCTCTTCTTCGTTTTCTTTTGCTGCAAAGTGCCCGCGCCCTTGCTCGTTGATGTGTGTTATTTCCATGAGTAGTTGTTGATAGCATAAAGGTAGTCAATACCCCACACACAAGCTATTATGGGTTATTCCGCCCATGCTTCAGAATGTCCACAGTGTTCATTTCTTCCGGTTTATGGAATCTCCATCCACGGCGTGGATGATTTTATAGCCATGCCAAAATATTGTACATTGACAATCAATGCATTACATTTTTGGCACGCCGTTGGTATTATACTCTGCAACAAACAAGCAAACAACTAACAAAAACATACAAAACGAACTACAATGAAAAACATCATCAAGTCTCTCGCCATTGCCGCTGTTGCTACTTTCGGTTTCGCTACTGCTT
>JAGKWS010000090.1 GCA_021151685.1 Chitinophagaceae bacterium | reverse complement strand
GGCCGGTGGTGGTGGCAAGGGTATGCGTGTGGTAAACAACGACGAAGAATTTGAAGAACAAATTCGTGCTGCCAAAAGCGAAGCACTCAACTCATTTGGCAATGACGATGTGTTCATCGAAAAATACGTAGGCTCTCCACGCCACATCGAAATACAGTTGATGGGCGACCAACATGGCAATTATGTGTACCTCTTCGAGCGTGAATGCAGCATTCAGCGTCGTCACCAGAAGTTGGTGGAAGAAGCACCATCAAGCTGCCTTACCCCCGATATCCGTAAAGCGATGGGCGAATGTGCGGTAGCCGCAGCACGTTCCTGCAACTATTATGGTGCCGGTACGGTAGAGTTTCTGGTAGATGAAAACCTGAACTTCTACTTTCTGGAAATGAACACCCGCTTGCAGGTAGAACACTGTGTTACCGAAATGATAACCGGTATAGACCTTGTAAAAGAACAAATAAACGTTGCCCGTGGCAACAAATTGTCTTTTACACAAGACGATCTGGAAATACGCGGCCACTCCATAGAGCTGCGCGTATGTACCGAAGACCCGATGAACAACTTCCTGCCCGATACCGGCCGGTTGGAAATGTACCAGATACCCAAGGGACCTGGTGTACGTATAGATGACGGCTATGAGGAAGGAATGGATATACCTATCTTCTACGACCCCATGATTGCCAAACTGATAGTACACGCTGCCACACGCGAGGAAGCCATCAACCGCCTGTGCCGCGCGATTGATGAATATCAGATAAAGGGAATAAAAACAACGCTACAGTTCGGTAAATGGGCCGTACAAACCGAACCATTCCGCTCTGGTAACTTCGATACCAAATTCATCGACAAACATTTCAAGCCAGAGTATTTGATGGAGCATAATGCTTCTGGAGCCGAAGTAGCAGCCATACTTTCTGGCTGGTCGTGGGAAATGGACAAAAAAGCCGAAGCAACAGTAGAACAGACCGGACACATAAGTAAATGGAAAATAAATAGGGGATAAGTCCGGAAGTGAATTGCATGGAAGAAATATTAACCGTCAGTTATATTAAACATTTCTTTCAAAATAGATTTCCTTTTTCGCTGTTTATTAAATAAATTGCATGTAGCATTAAAACGATACAGCATGAAAACCACCTTACTTGCCGCTTCATTGAGCCTGTTTGCATTTGCTGCACAGGCACAGTTAGAAATTTCTGACGCAAACCATAACCTGAAAGGTTATTTCAGGAAGGATGGTACTGTGTTAGATAAATCTCAAAAAACACTCTGTCAGTTCCATCAGGGTGGCCGTATTACCGATGCTCAGTCCAATGTATTGGGCTACATCGTAAACGAGTACGAGATACAGGATAAAAACCACAAAACGCAGGCATATATCTTTCCTGATGGGAAAGTAGAAAATGCACAACACAAGCTCATTGGCCGTATAAGAAAAGATGGCAATGGTCCTGTAGTAGACGCAAATGATAAAGTGATTGGCTACATTACCACTATAGAGCCCATGTGGGCAGCTGCATATTTCTTTATGCTGAAGTACTGATATTGGCTGAATACTTCATTTATAGCGAAGGGAGACATTTTCTGTCTCCCTTCGCTATTTTTACTTCTTCAAATATAAATCGAAATAGTCTGTGATTTTTTGCATCAAATGCACCCTGTCCTTACCCCGTACATTGTGCGCATGGCCAGGATATACCGAGTAATCTACCTGTACCCCTTCGTCCACACATTTCTTCAGAAAGTTGAGACTATGCTGCCATACCACCACATCATCATCGGTGCCGTGTATCAGCATCAGTTTGCCTTGCAGATTCTTTACTTTATCCATCAGGCCGGCATTGGCATATCCTTTCGGGTTGTCGTCCGGCACATCCATGTATCGCTCGGTATACATTACCTCATACATCTTCCAGTCCAGCACGGGCCCACCTGCCACCGCACACTTAAACACATCCGGATGTTTCAGCATCAGTGATGTAGTCATAAAACCACCGTAGCTCCACCCATGAACGCCCATACGGTTGGCATCCACATACGGCAGCGATTTCAGATAGTTGACACCCTGCAACTGGTCGGCTATTTCCACATCGCCCAGTCGGCGGAAGGTTGCCTGTTCAAACTTCAGTCCCCGGTTCCAGCTACCTCTTCCATCCATCGTAAATACTACATATCCGCGCTGTGCCATATATTCATACCACAGGTTCCCACTCTCCGGAAAAGAGTTGTGCAGCAACTGCACATTAGGCCCGTTATATAAGTATACTATTACAGGGTACTTTTTTGTCTTGTCAAAATTTGCCGGCAGTATCAGCTTGCCGTAGAGCGGTGTTACCCCATCAGCCGCGGTCAGGCGCACATCCTTTATTTCCGGGCGGTTATAACCTTCCAGTGTGTTGTCAGCCTTCAATACAGTATGCTCCAGCGGTTTTGCTACCCCATACACCACTGTGTTTTTAGGTATTCCCTTCGCGCTATACACATCCAATGCGTATGCCCCATCGGCACTCACAGTAATGTTGTGCATGCCGGGGGCTTTGTCTATCCGTGTCATGCTGCCATTACCCATATCTACCGAGTAGAGATGTTTCTCCAGTGGCGACTCTTTAGAGGTCGTTATCACAACCTTGTTGGTTGCTTCATGTACTGCCAGCAACTCATTCACTACCCACGGCCCCTTTGTCAGTTGTTTCAGCAATTTGCCGCCCGTGTTGTACAAGTATAGATGATTGTACCCATCCCGCTCGCTCTGCCAGATGAACTTTTCGTTGTTATCCGGCAAAAACGTCAATCCATGACTCGGGTGTACATATTTACTGTTTGTTTCTTCAAATAGCGTTTTTGTTTTTTCGCCTGTAGCAGCATCATACCGGTTCAACCATAAATGGTTTTGTTCCCGGTTCAGCAAACCAAAGTATATGTTCTTAGAATCTGGGCCCCATGTCACAGCCGTCAGATAGTGGTCCGGGTTCTTGGTACCCGTGTTCATAACGGTAGTACGGCCGGTAGCTATCTCATATACCCGCAGCGTTACCTCATGCGATACCCCACCCGCCATCGGGTACTTAATCACATCGGCAGTAGCAGGAGTGGTTCCCCAACGGCTTATGGGGTAGTCATTTACCATCGTCTGGTCCATACGATAGTAGGCTACATACCTCCCATCGGGCGAGAAAAATATGCCCCTGTCTATGCCAAACTCATCGCGGTGTACCGCCTTACCGCTGATAATGTTTTTATCTTGCTCATCTGTCACCGCATGTTGCTTGCGTTTGTTGGGCTCTTGTACATACAGATTGTTATCTATAGTATACGCTATAGCCCCACCCGCATCAACGGTTATGTTGTCGGCCTTTGCCGGCAACTCTGCGGCAAGTGTCCATTGCCACTTGTCTTCTTCGTTCAAAAAACCGGTCACCACATTGGTACCACTTATAAAATAAGCCCTGTCTGCACTAAACCATTTCAGTGCAGGTACACCCGCCACATTTATAGGAAACTTACCCGGTTGCACCATAAACGTATGCTTTCCTGCCGACTTGCTGTAGTCGGTCACCTTCCACATATCAGCACCTTTCTCTTTTACCAACTGCCACAAGCAACCCGTACCCGGCTGCCAAGATGCAGCCTTTATACCCTTGGGGGCAAGTGTGGTAGCCATGCCATTGGTGGCCTCGGCAATAGTAAAGTTTTTCTTTTGTGCTTCGCTGGTGTTGGCCAGCAGCAACATGGCCAGTAGTGCGTATCCGGTAGGCTTGCGGTAGTGCATATTTGTCCTATCTGTTTGAAAAACAAACATAACACAAATGACAGAATAATCTCAGTAACCTATCCGGCAATTATTATCCCAAAACTGATTTCAGTTCGCCAAGTGGCACCAGTTGCTGGCTGCCGGTCTCAAAGTTTTTCACACTTACAGCACCTGCAGCACGTTCATCGTCTCCGGGCAGTAGCACATAGCGTACGCCCCGTTTGTTGGCATACTTCATTTGTTTATCAAACTTAGCTGCATCCGGGTACACCTCTGCTGCTATTCCATCGGCTCGTAGTTGTTTCAGTATAGCCAGTGCATAGGCTTCGTTATCACCACCAAAGTTCAGTATCAGTACCTGCGCACCACTGGTTAGTTGTGTAGGAAAGCCATTCAGTTGCTCTATCACATCATATATCCGGTCTATGCCAAAAGACACACCCACACCCGATAGCCCCTTCAAACCAAACAAGCCTGTCAGGTCGTCATAGCGGCCGCCACCGCCTATACTACCCATAGCTACATTGGGGTGGGTGCATACTACTTCTACTATCACACCTGTATAGTAGTTCAGTCCTCTCGCAAGGCTCACATCTACTACTATCTCACTGCCGTTAGCTTGTTGGTCGGTATGTAGCAACTGGTAGTAGTGCAGTGTTTCGCGTATTTCCGCAATACCTGCCAAGCCACTTTCGCTGCCGGCAAACAAAGCCGCCAGTGCATCCAGTCTTTCAGTATTGGTGCCGGTTATGTGCAGCACAGGCTGTATTTTAGCGGCACTTTCGGCATCTACACCCTTTGTTTCCAATTCACTCACTACCCCATCCCAGCCTATTTTATCCAGCTTGTCCAGCGCAATGGTGATGTCCATCATCTTGTCGGGATGCCCCGCCAGTTCCGACAAACCTTGCAACAGTTTCCTGCTGTTCACCTTTACCGCAACCGGTATGCCCAACTGTGCAAATGCTGTTGTGTAGATGCCCAGTAGCTCCGCCTCGTTAATGAGCGACTTACTACCAACTACATCGGCATCGCACTGCCAAAACTCTCTGTATCGGCCACGTTGCGGTCTGTCGGCACGCCATACGGGTTGCATTTGGTACCTGCGGAAAGGCAATGCCAAATCATTATGATTCATTACCACATAGCGGGCAAAGGGTATCGTCAGGTCATAGCGCAGGGCACGCTCAGTAACCACAGGGCTGCTGTATGCTTTAGATAGCACCTTAGCCCACTCTTCTTCCAGTTTGGCACGTTTATCGCCCGTGGTTTCGTGCAAACCATTATTCAGCACTTTAAATATCAGTCTATCACCCTCTTCACCATACTTTCCGGTGAGGGTGGTCAGGTTTTCCATGGCAGGGGTCTCCAGCGGCTGAAAACCGTACAATTCAAATATTGTGCGAAGGGTGTTGAATATATACTGTCGCTTACGTACTACTTCTGGCGAAAAATCACGAGTTCCTTGCGGTATGCCTGGTTTCATATAGTTAGTTTCTTTGGCAAAAATAGTGTCTTTGCCTTCCTTTGGGTATTAGTTATACTTTTTCAGGTAGCCATATCGCCTGATGATGGCGTCGCATGCCTGTTCTATAATATCGTACACGGGCTGGTAGCCCTCTTCATTACCATACCACGGGTCGGTTACAGATTCGTTACTACCTGGGTTCAGTTCATTCAGCAGGTAATCTACCTTTTTCATGGCAGCATTCTGCCCACCTATGCGTTGCACATTGTCATATACATCGCCGGCCAATACATATATTTTATCATACTTTCCAAAGTCGGCAGCCGTAAATGTCCGTGCCCGCTGACCAGAAATATCGATGCCATGCTGCTTGCACACCTTCTGCGAGAACCTATGTGGTGCTTCACCCGTATGATACGAATTGGTACCAGCCGATTCTACTATCCAATCCAATCCGTGCTGTTCCGCCTTATGCTTCAATATACCCTCTGCAATTGGCGACCGGCAAATATTGCCGAGACAAACCATCAAAATGCGCATGGCGCAAAACTAATGCATATTTTCAGGCAATAGTCAGCATTGCAGCATGTATGTAGTTGCCAGTTACAGACCAAAGACTACAACTTGGTCCATTTTACCGTATGCACACCAGTTGCAGTCTGTACATACAGCAGATAGTTACCAGCAGGCAGCGTACTCACATCTGCACGGTACCGTTGCTCACCAACACGCAACTCCTTTCTGATAGGGAAGAAACGCTGACCCGATATATTCATCAGATAAATGTCAGCTATCGTCTCATTCGCACAAGAAATAACCACATCTATATAGCTGCTGGCGGGGTTGGGGTACACTACTACCCTATCTACAGATGCCGTTGCGGCCTGTACCGATACAGGTAGCGGGTAAGTAACTACCGCAGTATCGGTAACACCTATACCCAGATTGTAATAGCCGCCAGACGGCGTGTTTTCCAGCTTCACGGGGCGCACCATATAATACTTCAGCCCATTTACCCCAACAGTATCAGAAAACGACAACCCGGCAACCATGGGCGATATTCGTGCATAATGCCCATAAAGGCTATCGGCACGATATACATAATACCCTGTTACCGCCACATCGGGCGATGCACTCCAGGTTACAGTCGCACCATGTAGTGCCACCGCTGTAGCATTGACAGTGGCTACAGGGGCAATGTAATCGGTACGCAGTGTAAGGTCTCCCAGCAAGGCCACATGGGCCCATCCTACTCCGTAGTTTTGTGGTTGGTACCATGCAGTTGGGGTAACATTGTTCTGCGTCAGTTTGGTACTGAACCCTATGTTGTGGCCCAATGCCATATGATGGAAGAACCAATTGGGCCTGCCTGCCCAGCACGATGTAAGTGCAGGTGTATCGGCACACAAGGGTGCTCTCAGGAACGAGTTGGCATAATTCCAATCTCCGAAATAGCTGCCAAACATTAACGAAAAGATGCCATGTACCGCCCCGGCAGTAGCAAAGTCGGTTGTTGCACCTATACCTCCGGCACTGGTATAAGATCCTGCCCCACAGCCATATATCCACTGAAACGATGAGTCGGCCAATGATGGAATTAATGGTAGTGATTGAATGCTATCGCGTCCTACAAGTGGGGTAAAGTTGCGCCATGCATTGGCGGCAAATGCCTCACCGCTAAAGGCACCGAAATTATCGCTAACAATGGCACGATGGTGCATAGGCAACGAATCCATTTTGTAGGTATGTGCCTTGCGCAGGTAGCGACGCATCATGGTAGCTTCTGTGGCACCAAATGCTGGCATATTCCACATATCTATGCGGCTCACTTGTAGGTTCACCGGTGTGGGTAGGTCCGACTGGTCCCACTTTCCATCACCGGGTGTATTCCGGTTTAGCGGGTTGGCCGATGAAACATTGTTGATGGCCACATCCGTCCACACACCAGTCATAGAGCCATAATAGCCATCACAAGGCCATGCACCCAAATGGTCACCGTGCGCATCAGGGTTTATCTCTCCGCTATACGGTACCGCTATATGCCCCACCAGCAACACCGCCCTTACATCGGGTATGCTGTTATAATCGGCTCGAATCGCTGCCTTTACCACCGTGTCGGGCGCAGTACGGGCTATGTCGTGGCGCACTATTTGCCAGCCATCTCCGTTAATGTCCTTCATCAGTGTAGCCAGCTCTGCCGCACAAGAGTCAGTAAAAGCTGTGTCTACCACCAGTACCAGCGTGCCCCGGTTGTGTATAGGCGCAGCCTTAATGCCGGCAAATATGTAACCGGAAGGCATTGGAGCCAAACCAGTACCACCTGCCGACACATAGTATTCATAGGCCGAATCGGCAACAACCGTATTATCGGTATAGGTAGTGTCCCCGGTAGTAATGGTCGCTAAGCCGGTTCCCCAGTTAGGTGCAGTAAGCGTTTTGCGGTACACATAATAGGTGGGTGTACCAATTGTTACCTTCTTCCACTTAATGGTGATGGAAGGTGGCGTTACTTGTGTGGTTGCCGTAAGCTGTATGGCATAATCAGCTGCGGTTTGGGCAAAAGTGGAGAGCGAGCAGATCGCTAAAAGCAGCGTAGAAAATATCTTCATGGCATTTACCTTAATTAATGCTATTATTCAGATTAAAATTACGTGTTTGATTTAATTGTCAGATTATTTTTTCACCTAAAGCCCCAAAAGCAAAAAAGTAATCTTGCCGTAACTTGTAGTTTAATTTGTTCACAACAAAATACTAAAATTAAACTTAAGTACCACACTCTTGGCCACTAAAACAGGGTTGCTTTCCTGCTAAAATCGTATTTTCGCACGTTCTAAAAATTCACAGTTCGAAATAAATTACACCAATGGCCATATTAGGTAGTCTGATAGCCCGCTCCTTACAAGTAAGAAAGAAGTTCAACCTGCCTGTAGCAACACCGCAGGTATACCAGCGATACACTTTGAAACAACTTTTGGATAGGGGCCAGTATACCTCATTTGGCAAACACTATGGCTTTGGCGAGATCCTCAGTCGCGAGGTTGATTTCGTAAAAGCATTCAAAGAACGTGTGCCGGTACACACCTATTCCGATATGTATGAGCAATGGTGGCACCGCTGCCAGAAAGGGGAAGAGAACGTATCTTGGCCCGGCAAGGTAAAATACTTTGCATTGAGCTCCGGCACTTCCGAGTCTGCCAGCAAACATATTCCTGTTACGCAAGATATGATTCGCTCTATCAAAAAGGTGGGTTTTAAGCAATTGTACAGCATGGCCAATTTCAATATTCGCCCCGCTTCTTTTACAAAGGGCGTGCTGATGTTGGGTGGTACTACTTCACTATTCGAGCGTGGCGACTATTACGAGGGCGATATGAGTGGTATCAGTGCCAAAAATATGCCCCGTTGGATGTCTTCCTTCCTCTATAAACCGGGACAAAAGATATCTAAGAAAACTCAATGGGAAGAGCGTATCAAGATGATAGTAGAGAAAGCACCCGAATGGGATGTAGCTACTATATGCGGTGTGCCTGCATGGGTACAGATAGTTTTAGAGCGCGTAATGGCCCGCCATGGTGTAGACAACATTCACCAGATATGGCCCAACCTCAATGTATACATACATGGTGGTGTGTCCATTGAGCCATACAGGCAGGCATTCAACAATATTTTTGGCCCCGATATGACCTATATAGAAACCTACATGGCCTCAGAGGGTTCGTTCGGGTTTCAGGCAAGGCCGGGTGGAGGCATAAAGCTGGTTTTGAATGCCAGCATCTTCTACGAGTTTGTCCCTTTCAATAGCGAAAACTTTGACGATGATGGCAATATTAAGCCCAATCCCACAGCCTACACCATCAGCGAGGTGAAGGAAGGTGTAGACTATGCCGTATTACTTACCACCTGTTCGGGCGCATGGCGATACATGATTGGTGATGTCATTCACTTTACCAATGCTGCCGAGCACGAAATAGCCATTACCGGCCGCACTCGTCAGTTCCTGAGCCTCTGTGGCGAGCATTTGTCGGTAGACAACATGAACAAAGCAATACAAACCGTTTCTAAACAACTGAATATCAATATTCGGGAGTTTACTGTATGTGGTGTAAAACATGAAAACCTGTTTGCCCACAAATGGTACATAGGTTGCGATGAACCTGTTGATACCGAAACATTGCGCACACTCATAGACAAAACGCTCTGTAGCCTGAATGACGACTACGAAGTAGAGCGCACATCGGCCCTGAAAGAGGTATTTGTAGAAGTATTGCCAAGTAACACTTTCCTGAACTATATGAAGGCTACGGGCAAACACAACGCCATGAGCAAATTCCCCCGGGTACTGAAGGGGCAACAAATGCAAGACTGGCAGAACTACGTGGCCAAAATTCAACAAAAAGAACTGCCACAGGTTTGGTAGAGCAAGTGGACAAGTGTTTATTTTTTGTACTCGTCTGTTTTCTCTTATATTGTAGCCAAATAGACGAACAACTATGAGCACGCAATTAGGAATAGGTTCACGCGTAGAGCACCAGCACTTTGGCCGGGGTGTTATTGTAGATGTGGCACAGGAGTTTTACATCATTTGGTTCAAAAGTCAGCAGGGCACCAAAAGCATCAGCAAAGACTACGAACTGAAAACATTGGAAGCTGCTGAAAATACCGGAGTCCCCGAGCAGATAACTATTGCCGATATAGAACAGGCCCTCAGTAACATACTGGACCAACGCCTACACGATATGCAGATGGTGCCCATTGCCGCCAAGTGGAAACGTGGCATGCTGGTACTGAAGCCCGGCGATGTCACCCAGCAATCGAAAGAAGTATCTATAGAAACATTCTTTCATAAGATAGTAATGGTGCGCGACAAGCTCCGTGTGCTGGAACAAAAAATAAATGCACACAAGGTGATGGAGGACGATGAAAAGGTTGAGCTTCAGCAGTACATTACCGCCATCTATGGTTCGCTTACAACGTTCAATGTATTGTTCAAGGAGACACATCACCAATTCAAAGGAGCAAGTGGCAAGGAGTGATATTGGGGGTGAAAAAACTGCTAACTTCCTGAATGTTATATACTTGTAGTGTTTTACACTAACTACTACTACCAATTAATTTTATAGAATGAAAATATTAGCTCTCTCGGCCGGTCTCATGGCGGCCGCAACCACTGCTTTTGCGCAACAAGACTCGCTCATGTTTCGCAAAATATCGGACGAAGTGCTGCTTAACGGCACCTGCTACGACCAATTGAGGGTACTTTGCAAAACCGTTGGGCACCGTCTGGCTGGCTCGCCCGGGGCTGAAAAAGCCGTTAAATGGGGCGAAAAAGCCATGAAAGAATCGGGGGCTGATAAGGTGTGGCTGCAACCAGTAAACGTACCACAATGGATACGGGGTAAGGAAAGTCTGGAGCTGAAGATGGGCAGTAGTTATAAGTCTGTCCCCACATTGTCGTTGGGTAATAGCGAAGGTACCGGGGGCAGGCCGCTGGAAGCCGAGATAATAATGGTAAACAGCTTTGACGAATACAAAAAGCTGAGCGACAAGGCAGTAAAGGATAAAATAGTATTCTTCAATTACCGTTTTCGGCAAGATTTTGTAAATAGCTTTGAGGGTTATGGCGATGCGGTGGCCTACCGCTGGAACAGTCCCAACGTAGCAGCTAAACGTGGTGCGGCCGGGGTTATTATCAGGTCTATGTCTACTGGTATTGATGATTTCCCGCATACCGGTAGTATGCATTACGAAGACTCGGTAACGGTAAAACTCCCTGAAATGGCCATTGGCAATATCACAGCCGATGAGCTTGAAGCAGCCTGCAAAAAAGGTAAAGTGTTAGCCCGCATGAAATCGGAATGTCATATGAACCCCAAGCTGGTGCCCTCCTACAATGTTATAGGGGAAATAAAGGGAAGCGAACAACCGGAACGGATTATTACCATAGGTGGCCACCTGGACTCGTGGGATGTGGGCGAAGGTGCACATGACGATGGCGCAGGCTGCGTGCAGGCTATAGAGGTAATAAGGACATTGAAGGCTATAGGCTACAAGCCCAAGTACACCATACGGGCCGTTTTGTTCATGAACGAAGAGAACGGTAACAAGGGTGGCCATGCCTATGCCGACTCGGCCATAGCCAAAAAGGAGAACCATCTGGTAGCCTTCGAGAGCGATGCAGGTGGTTTCAGTCCCAGAGGTATAGGCCTGGAAATGAGCGATGCACAAAAGGCACACATCAGGAAGTACAAAGACCTTTTTATGCCATACAATGTGTATGACTTCGACCATGAGGAAGGTGGCGTAGACATTAGTCCGCTAAAGTATAAGTACAAAGTGCCTTTGGCAGGTCTTTTACCAGACTCTCAGCGATACTTCGACTACCACCATACGGCCAACGATGTGTTTGAGGTAGTGAACCACCGCGAACTGAAATTGGGTGCCGTAACCATGGCCCAGTTTGTGTATCTGGTATGCGAGCATGGACTTGAGTAGGCATAATTTATAATTAGGTAACGTATATATATTCGCCCGGGGCCAATCATTGTCTCCGGGCATTTTTATTAACAAAAGACCGCTAAGCTGTTAAAAAGTCTCTTAAATGCCGTTAAATAAACATTAATAACTTTATATACTGCTGTATTTGAGTTATCTTACTCGAAACGAAGCCTATGCCAATACAATTGCATACCTATGAAATCATCATGCTGCTGAGTGGTACTGTTATCATCAGCTACCTGTTTAACATGCTGAGCCGGAAGACTCAGATACCCTCGGTGCTACTATTAATTGCTACCGGATTGGGTATACAGCAGTTGTTACAGTTCTATGGCTTTAATGCCATCAATGTAAGCAAGCTGGTGAAGATATTGGGTGCAGTGGGTATCATCATGATTGTACTGGAAGCAGCAATGGACCTGACCGTGAATGGCGAAAAGCTACCGCTCATACGCAACTCCTTCCTGTCGGCTACGGGTATCTTCGTCTTCTCGGCAATGGGCATTGGTGGGCTCATCTCGTTTATGCTGAACCAGCCACTACAGTTATCGCTGGTTTATGCTATACCTATGAGCATCATCAGTAGTGCTATTGTCATACCCAGCACCAGCCATTTGCCCCACGATAAGAAGGAGTTTATTATATACGAATCCTCATTCTCTGACATTATGGGCATCCTCATATTCAACTATATGCTGATGGACAATGTACTGAGTTGGGGGGCTTTCGGTGTATTCTCTGGCAAACTGTTACTGGCCATTATTATATCTGTATTGGCATCGCTGTTATTGTTATACATATTAATGAAAATAACAGTAACACTTAAGTTCTTCCTGATGTTTGCGATACTGGCATTGGTGTACAGCGCTGGTGAACTCATTCATCTGCCATCACTGCTCATTGTCCTGGTATTCGGGCTGGTACTGAACAATAGCCGCCTGGTACTAAAGGGTAAACACGCCAACCCGGTAACGCAACGCCGCATGGCCGAGGTGCTGCACCTGATGCGGTCTATTACCGAAGAAACGTCGTTTTTGCTGCGTACGTTCTTCTTCATATTGTTTGGTTATACCATAGACCTACACACAGTAGCCACCACCGATGCCGTACTCATTGGCAGTATTATTGTGGCCATACTGTTAGTATGCCGCTTCCTGTATCTGAAGTATATACTGAAGGCCAATCTGTTGCCAGAGCTGTTTCTGATGCCTCGTGGCCTGGTAACCATCCTGCTGTTCTATAGCATACCAGAAACCAAGGCCATGGTCAACTTTAACCCCGGCATCCTGTTGTTTGTGGTGATTGTTACCAGCCTGTTGATGATGTTTGGGCTGATGTTCTACAAACAACGACAAGACGACATATTATAACTATCAGAAGTCTATACGATAATAGAAGATAGGCAAAAAGCCTAACTGGTACTGTGTGTAGAACGGATAGCTAAGGCCCTGTGCTGCCAGATCGCTGCTATACACCAGTGCCAGTATGTTCTTTTGGCTGGTTACATTCACCAAATCTACGGCTACCTCGTGTGTCAGACGTTTGGCATTGAAGCGCATCCCCAACTTCACATCGGCCCGGAAATAGGGTCTGAACCTTTGCGAATTGCGTAGGCTGTCTACAATCACCATATCGCCACGCATATTGGAAGCCGCTACATCTACCGGCGAGTATAGTTTACCGCCTATGGTGGTTACCTTACCACCTGCGGTAAACGTACTGTACTTGCCCATTTTACGTTCGTAACCTCCCAAAAGATTGATGGCATAGCGGGTATTGTAGTCGGTATTGCGGTAAATACCATCATTGCCAGCCGCCTTAGAATCGAACAGGGATGTGGTGAACAGCGTATAGAAGCCGCGACCAAATGTCTTTTCGAGAGTTAGCTCTATACCGTAATTGTAGCCGGTGCCGGTATTCTGCAATGTATCGGGGAAGTTGCGTGAGAATGTAGACCCCTGATTGAGTGCCGAATAGGACGACCCTTGACGCAACTCTATGGGTACATTGTACAGATATTGCCCATATACCTCGGTACGAAGGCGCAGCGCGCGGCCCAGTGTATGCTCGTAGCCAGCAACTGCGTGATGGCTACGGGTAAAATCTATATTGTAGTTGGCCATATAGCCCCTTGGGTTGCCGGGCAGGTAGGCAAAGTACTGATACAATGGTTGCATTTGGCTGTGCATACCGTAACCTGCCGTTAGTACGTCTTTTTCGCTCATGGCCCAG
This sequence comes from Chitinophagaceae bacterium, assembly GCA_021151685.1. GTDB lineage: Bacteria > Bacteroidota > Bacteroidia > Chitinophagales > Chitinophagaceae > Nemorincola. The sequence continues at coordinate 2,870 of JAGKWS010000090.1, read as the reverse complement.
CGCATACCTATACGTGGCTCTAACGACTTGGAGCCATTATGCGTAAGGTACTGTGCGTGCAGGCCACCCGTTACCGCCAGCGTTGCCGATGGACGCAGCTTATATTGTATGTATGCCTGCACCAGATTGGTACCACCCCGGTAATCTTCGCGTAGCTGCCAGTCTTGCCGCGATGTAGGATACTGACGGGAAGAATCTAAATAATTGACTGCGAAATACTTATTGACAATACCGTATTTAAGTGTTTGGCGTGGCGACAGCTTGTGGTTGATGTACCAATGGGCCACAGTGGTAGCTTCATTGAACTCGTACCCCAATACATCCTTCATAGAGTCTACCTTGAATGATGGGCTACGGAACACTTTTATGTGTTGCGCCCATACATTGCTGGCCGATTGCGCTACAGCCAGCCGCATATAGGTTTTACTGTTGATAGTGTAGCCAAATGTACCCCCCACTACCCCACTACCCGCCTTGAAATACTGGTCTCGGTCCGACTCGCCATACAACTGCGACTCGGGGTCGGTAAGGGTACTTACTATCAGGTCTATTTTACTAAGACCGCCCAATCCAAAGAATGATACCTCGGCCTTGGGGCTGATGGGGAAATGCAATTTGAAACTGGCATCCTGATATTGTGGCACAGAGCTGGTACCTAACTGCAACCCTATGGCCTGAAACATTTGCAGGGTGCTATACCGGTAGTTGACCAGATAAGACGAACCTGCCTTGCGCGATATAGGCCCCTCTGCCGTTATTTCGGTACCCAATACACCCAACTGACCGGTAAACTCGTGTTTTTTGTTGTTACCATTGCGCAAACGAACATCGAACACACCAGCAACGGCATCGCCATATTCGGCAGGGAAGGCAGCCATAAACAGATCGCTATTGGCCAGCAACTTGCTGTTGAGCATAGATACCGGCCCACCAGATGTGCCGGGTATATTGAAGTGGTTGGGGTTGGGGATGTCTACGCCTTCCATACGCCACAATACCCCCTGCGGACTGTTGCCCCGTATCACAATATCGTTGCGCGAGTCGTCGCCACCCTGTGCGCCGGCAAAATTGGAGGCCATACGGGCAGGGTCGCTGCGACTACCTGCATACCGCTCGGTCTCCTGCACATCGAATGTTTTGGTACTGGCCAATGCCATTTCGTTGATGTGTTCGCGCTTGCGGGTTATAGTCACTTCGTCCATTTTGATGGCCTGTTCTTCCATTTCTATTGGCAGCACCACCTCCTTGGCCGATGTTACCAGCACATCGCGCAGCTCGCGGGTTTGGTAGCCCATATACGATACCCTTAGTGCATGTTTGCCCACGGGTATGCTGTCTATGGCAAACTCGCCCCGGCTATTGGTAGCGGCCCCTCTGGTAGGTGCAATGTCTGTAACGGTAATGGTAGCCCCTATCAGGGTTACTTTGGTTTCTTTATCGGTAATGATACCGCGTATACGCTGAAAACGTTGTGCATTGGCGGCTACTGGTAGCATGAGTGCTACTACAAGGGCGTTTCTTACCTGCATGTTGTGAATTTGGAGAAGTAAGATACATTTTTTCCAAATCTCAAATTCCAAATCTCAAATTCTAATTCATGATGAAATATGGTCAACAATGTAAGGGGATTACTCATCATAGCCATTTTTGGAGCGATCGCATATTATAGGGTAACCACAAGGGGTGCCCAAACTGTGGTGGTTTGTCTGAAACGGGTTTCCGGGATGCTATTTGTTGGTACTATGCCACAGAATTGTACCCATATAATAGCTACCAGTGGTTTCGGCGAGTGCGTTTGATGACCTGAATATCGAGGTAGGCAGGGCGGTATGGTGGTGGTACATAGGGTGCGGCTGGCGTGGTGGGTGGCTCGGGTGTGGCTGGTGGTGTAACGGGGCGTGGTGGGGTGCCAACACCGGTGGAGATAACGCCACGGGCTACGGGTGGTGTGTCGCCAGAGGAGGGGCGTTTGTAGGGCTTGGGTTCGGTGGGTTCGGTAAGTAGATTGGTGACGGGGGCTGCCTTTGCGACTGGTAAATGGGGCACAGATGGGGCATTGTCTGTTTTAGTTACTTCGTTGATTGTCTGTACGTTATCCGCTGTATTGGGCGTATCGTCGGGTGTGTGGTTTTTCTCGGATTGTGGGGCATGGGGTGTTTCTTCGTTAGGTTTTGAAGGTGTTGGGTAGGTGGCTTCCCATTCTTTATATTCGGCTACTATCTGATCGTCTTGGGCGTATTTGAGTCCGGTGGGTTCGCGTTTTTTGTGGATGTGGCAACGGCGTTTCAGGAAGTCGTCCATGTATTTGCGGACGGCAATGGCTTCTTGTTGGGAATAACCCTGACGCAGAAAGTCGTCGGTAAACAGGTTAAAGACCTCGACCATGGTGCCGAGGTTGACCTTGGTGCTGAGTTGTTTGATGACCGAACTAATCTTACGAATGACATCGGCTTCTTTGGGTGTGGGAAAGGGGCTATCGGTACGGTTGGCTATGAACTCGTTGATGTTGATGAGCTGCTGGTAATACTGATGCAATAGTATGGTGGGCGACTGTGCTGCTGCAAGGCGGGCTTCCTGCCATTTTTCTTCGTTGATCCAGAGATATAGGGTTTTGCGATTGACACCGACACGGTCGGCAATTTCTTGTTGGGAGAGTTGGGTCTGAAAGTAGAGACCACGGGCATGTGATTTTTTATCTTCAATCATGGTAGGGAGGGTTTGGGTGTAAAGAACGTTTTTTGAGCTTTGCCCACCAAATCGGGTTTTTATGATATACCGAATTGGGGATGTGATATAACGGTTTTGGAGGAATGATATGATGGTAGTTTTGAAAAACTGAACGCCAAGCAAAAATGCTTTGACAAGGTGAA
>JAGKWS010000002.1 GCA_021151685.1 Chitinophagaceae bacterium | reverse complement strand
CCGTTATAGTAGGCTGCACCACTTCGCTTAAAAATTGGTCAATAGAACCGGCACCAGGTGTTTGGTTATTGTCCGGCTGTAAGTTGTTTTGTTGCTCCATTGCTAAAGAAAAGGTTGATGACGGTAATAATTTGTTCCTGTGTTATTTGCGACAGGTAGAATGTCACATGTTCGCCCAGTGCGAATGTGACAGGGTCACGAGCCATTATTTTCACAATTACATCTTTGTTGTCTACAGTACTTTCGACATACAGAACGTAGCGAGTGTTATTGTCTTTCTGCATTTGGCCGATGCCTTTTATAAGGTTTCCGGTCACCATTTTTACATTGTCATTGGTGGCGTACTTCTGTACGAGGTCGGTTATTACTTGCTGTGTATTGCCATTCTGTGCAAACAGTGCAGCCAATTTCATGATGTCGCCCATTCCGGGCATGTTGCCAAAGTCAATCATATTAATTCTGATTTGTGGTTATATAATATGCCGGGCACTTCGTGCGCCCGGCTCTTCTTTCGCAGGTTTTGAGAGGGCACCCATTGATGCCCGTTTGGGTTAATTCGGTGATGACTGTGTACACCCATTGGCGGGTAACAGTAGGGTACTCTTTTTTTACCTGTACGTGAATTTGAGATATAGTTAACGGGGCTGATGCTGTAGATATGATTTTGGCAACTTCAAACCGCATGATGCCCGTCCCATGCGGATTTGCACGATTTTTGACGATTTTTTTTGCGTTTTTTGAAGTGTTTTCAGCCATTTTTGTTGCATTTTTTATGTCAACAATAAGATTTACAAATGTAAACAATTGTTTTCTTGTGTACATCAAAAAACCTCAACCTTACGGGGTTGAGGTTTTAACCTGCCGGGCAATGGATGCCGCATTAGCGGGTTTTCTTTTTGGCTGTGGCTTTCTTCTTAGTGCCTGTGCCTTTCTTTTTTGCCGGGGCTTTCTTTTTGGTAACTGGCATATATATTGGTTTTAGAACTTCTTTCGATAGGCACGGTATAAGAACTCCGCTGCCAGAAACAGGCAAATGACCATCCAAATTCTCATACTCCGCGCCCGTACCCATCCTAACCCTTTTTCGATGCTGGCAGAGTAGCTTTCTTTGGTGCTTTTCTCTGTACTGGCCGTGTGCTGCTTTATTCGTTTTTCCAGATAGGTATTTCTTTCTGTAAGCGATCGCACCAACGTTTTTACGCTATCACATTCGCAGGTGGCCGTTATTGTACCGGCACTATCAACCAGAACCGTTGTTGTGGCATGGCCTGTTCTTTGTGTGAACTTTCTTGCCGGGTGCAAATCGTTGAGCGGTATCACCTGTACTGCAGCCGAGTATGGAGTGATAATTGCTGTGTCGCGGGTAGTGGTTGTGGTGACAGAAATACTATCCTGTTGCAGACTATCTGCCCGTGTATGTGTGGCACTATCGGTGCTGTGAGTTTCCTTCACTACCTTTTTGGGGGTGCTGCAACCAAATAGCAGTGCCGTAGCGATGATGGCGTAGAGTGTTTTCATTTGTCGTTTTTTATCAGGAATGTTTCAATTTCCTGCATCATGCGGGTATTGTTCTCTATAACCTTTACCAGGTTGTTGCGGTCGTCTTTCAGGTAGTTTTCCAACTTATCGTTAGCAGCTTGCAAGTTGGCTTCCAATGCCTGTTGCCTTTTGTAGAAATAGAGAATTGCAAAGACCAGACCGGCTATAACCGGGCCTTGTTTCAGCAACTCTACCAGAATATTTACATCGAATGTTGTTTGCAGCAGTAGCATTAGAGTAGTTTTTTAGTTGTCAGGCTTGTTGTTTTACCTGTTGTGTACTGCATCATTACTATTGCCGCTATGGCAAATAGTATGCAGCCGATAATAAAATATGCTATCATAGTGTGCCCCAGACTAAATTGCCGTTGTAATCCAAAATGAATTTCTTATTACCCAAAGGTTGCCCAGGGCTTGCTAATGATGATGTCAATATCTCGTTTAGCAATACAGATGCAGCTTTAGGGGTTCTGGCGGCTGTTGCTTCATCGCCTGTCCATATGTACAGCCTATCTTCTGTGTTGTACGTACCTGGCGCGCCTTGTACACCAATAATAAAATAGTTTCTTCGTTGCCCTTCCGGCCCTTGTGGTGCCCTCCATGTTGGCCAGTAATAGCCATATGGCGGTAATACAGGTTGAAAATCAAGACTAAACATGTCTTTATTTCTCACGTTTAGATTCTTCCACGGTTCTGGCAAAAACGGGAATCGCACCTTATTGCCTGTTACCAACTCCCATGGTAGGTTACCATCTGCCATTAGTGCCGGTGGCGTGTAGGTAGGTACTGGTGCCGGTACTGGTATGGGCGTAATAACTGGTGGTGGTGTAGGCGTTGGTACTGGTGTAGGCACTGGTATGGGCGTTACTACCGGTGGTGGTGTAGGCTCTGGTGCCGGGGCCGGTACTGGCACAGGTATGGGTGCAATAACTGGCGGTGGTGTAGATACAGGTATGGGTGTAGATACAGGTATGGGTGTAGCAGTAGCCCCTACAGGTGCCGGTGTAGGCGTTGTAGGTGTGGGTGCAGGTGTTTCCGGCTCTGGTACCGGTGTTTGGTCAACGGGTTGCCCCTCTCGTGCCAATAACCATGCAATAATGCCTACAATTATTACTGCCCCTATAATGTATATTCCCTTATTCATATCGCTGTATCTACTGTTTGGTTATTAAACGCCAATCGGCATGGCACTGGCACCGGTGGTAGTTCCGGCAACACCCGTTGATGTAGGTGGTGGCGGGGTTGAACCTCCGGTTACGGGCATGGTAGTAGTGGTGGTGGTGGCTCCTGTAGCGGGTGCAGCACTGGTAGTAGTGCCGGTTGCAGGGGTAGTACCTGTGCCACCAGTAGCCGGTGTTGGTGCGGGGGTATCTTCTTGCCTATTGTGCATGGCAATTGCCACTGCAATGCCTGCAACTGCGAGTATAGCCAGGCCAATGTATAAGTACTTCATATAATGAATTTGTAGATAATGAATATTAGAATTGATAAAGCGATAATGCTGATGGTTAGTTTGTGGTCTTTCACGTAGTTACTTAGGACAGGAAAAGACCACGTTAAACGCTCACTGGCCTGAAAGTAAAAGGGGGCTTCCACGGTGTCGGGTCAAAACCTACTGTGAAATCTTCCTTATTCACCCGCTGATTGGTTGGGCTCCTCTTATCCCAGTTGGTCAGTAGGTAGGCGTGTATGTTGTCTTTTGTCAAAGTTTTATTGACTAATCCGGCACGCAACTGGCTGTTTTTATAGGGCACTTCGCCATGCCCCCATATGAAGTGCCCAACTGCCAACATCATATTGTAGCTGTAGCCATGTTGCTGAATCTCATTGATGTATGTGGCTACATTCAACGCACTGTAGTCGCTATCAAATAGCTGCTTTACCTGTGCATCGGTAAGAACGGTTTCTGCCGTTATTGGCCACGGCTCCTTACCAGTTATCAAATGGCCGATGCCAATGGTAGGCTTTCCCTTGATGTCCAGATACATTTTTGTCCGGTAGCCTTCCTTCACCTTGCAATAGGCATAAAAGATGTCTCTGAAATCTATGTTCTTGCCGTCGTAGTTTACAGTTGTCATTTCAGGCTAAGTGTTTTGAATCGGTTCGCTAATTGCTTTTTGACATTGAAAAACTCTGCATTGATGCTTGCCGATTCCCCGGCAATAGCTACTGGCAAAGTCTCGTTGGTTTTGGGTTGATACATAAGGTTCCAGTACAACGCTGCACGGATAAATTGGCTGTCATTCATTGTAAGCAAGGTGGTATACAGGTCTACTTTTCTTATGCAGAATACGCAAGTGATGTCATTGTAGATTTCATCTACCAGTACTTGCTCCTGTGGCCGGGGTGTGGTGGTGGCTACCTTGCCGGGTAGTGCTGCCAGTGTTATACGGTCGGTGCCGGTTACCGCTTTCAGGGCTATTTCGGTCAACTTGCCAAATACACCATCAACAACTATTACCGGAGACGCTCCACGGGCATTCAACTGCGACTGCAATTCTCGTACCTCTGCGCCCTTGCTGCCTTTAGCCAGTATCAACCCTGTATTGAGGGTGCTACTGGTGGTGCCGGTAGATGGAGCAGTTCCAGTTGCCGGTGTTGGTGCCGGGCTACCATCCGGTATGGCCGGTGCTGCTTCCGCTTTTTCAGGCCAGTTCGCCACCAAAATGATACCTATAAGTACCGCAATGCCTATTCCTATTGCCCAGTATTTCATTAGCCCAATACACGTTTGAAAAGGAAAAATAATATTATCAAGACCACGCCCAGTATCAGCAATTTCAATATGCTGTCGTTATCTATAGCAAGCGTGACCGTTACATTTAGGTTGCTCAAATCCATTTTAGAAACAGTTATTTGTCACAAAATCAATCAGTTGTTTGTATGATTCCGGTGCATCATTTGCATCATTCAGCACGATGCCCGTGTAGGGTGTTTCTGGTATGGGTTTTTCCGCATAGTCGTAATGGCTGTAGCGTACCTCTACTGATTCGGCTTCATCATACCACTTGAAGAACATACGCCCTTTGGGGTATGGCTTACCGTTTATCAGAAAACAGCCTTTATCGGCCACGGCATTGATGCTGTAGCCCTGAAACTGCATGTTATTGGCTACCCACTGGCTCATGTCGGAAAAACTGGCGAAGGTGCTACCGGTGTTATCCGGCTCCAGTTCATAGTACGGTTTTTCATTCAGTACTATTTGGTCATCGTTCAGTTTGTCAATGACGGTAATAGTTTCTTCGTCTCCCGATAGCCTTACGTCAAGCGCATTGCGCTTGTAGGTATCTACACCTATGCCTACTGTATTAACCGTGCCGATAGTGACTACCACCACATTGTATACCACATTGGCGGCTACCCATCTACTCATGGCGTTGAACGATGCAAACGAGGAGCCTTCATCGCCATTCACCGCTATGGCAGTGTACTGAACGGCATCTACCAGTGTAAAACTGCTGCTAATGGTTAGCGTACCGCTTTGTTCATCAGTAACCACTACCAAATCGGCACGGTTGTACACCTCCCCGTCTATGTTTACGGTATAAGCGTCTATAGCTGCAAGTGTGGCGAGTATCGGCATGGTTTTTTAGTTAAAACAGTATGTACTTAATTAATGCTATGAGTATAAGCAGGTAAATGAGACCATACAGTAACAGCACGATGTTTGCTGTGCGTTGGCGGCTTGCGGCCATCTGTTCACATTCGCAAGGATGATCGGCAGGGGCTGCACTGGTGGTTGTGGCAGGTTCCGGTACTATTTCTGCCGGTGCTGCTGTAGCGTACATTGGGGTTACTGTTGCGCTCATCGGAAGAATGCATATTTGATGATGACCCACCAAAATGCCACGAATAACACTGTACCTATCAACCATATGAGTATGGCCCATATGCTAATGCTTGCAGGCGGTTCTGTGCGGGTATCGGTGGTTGTTGTAGCTGTTGTTGTCGTGTCCATCTGGTTTAGAAATACATGATTGTGAAAATGATTGCTGCTATTACTACTGCCAGTGCTGCTCCCCAAAGCCATAGTTTGTTGGCTGGTATGCCCATCGGTTCCGGGGTAACGTTATGGTTTACATCTGCTGCACTGGCCGGGCTTGCGGCCAGTTTATAGGCATCTGCTGCCGATATTTTAGACGCTGCTGAAAGTGCCATTACTTACTGTAGGTTGAGGGTTGCAAATTTTAGTTTAATGGCGGTCTGCTGTGTGGCAAACAAATCATCCCAGAAGTTGCCTTGTTTGGCTATCTGTACGGGCAATGATGCGTTGGTTTCCGTATAGTACTTTTCGTTCCAGTAGTTGTAAGCCTTTATCAACTGGCAATCCGATAGTCCCAGTAGTGTATCGTACAGCGACCTATCGCGTGTACAAAAAGTACAGGTAGTGTCTTCGTAGATGGCATCTATGAGGGCGTTGGGCTGATAGCTATCGCAACCACCGCCAGTGGGTACTGGTGCAGGGCCGTTGAGTAGGGTAGCCTTGGTGAGCTGCGATGTAACTATGTAGCCCAGAGCAAACACTATTACGCCACCTGCAATAACATACTCTACCTTCTTTGTTCGGGTAAACAAAAACCATACTGTTACCCCGGCCAGTACTGTTGGTACCAATATGTCTACGGCTTTTTTCTGGCTGATGTTCATTGTGCTTTTGTTTATGTGCCGATTGGCGTTACTGTACCACCGCCACGGCCAATGCCTGTAGAGGTATCTACTGGAATTTGGGTAACTGTCGCGGTTTTTATTGGTTCACCTGTAGGTGATGTAGCGTCTGGCCTGCCTGTTTCCGGCATAGGAGTGTTGTTGTTATTTTCTTCGGGCACTGGTGCAGACGTTACCATGTAGTACACAATACCTGCTGCTGCCAGTACCAACACCCCTATGGCTATTGCTTTACCGCTCATTACTCCGTTGCCTTTTTGGTGGCGCAATAGTATTTCGTGCCCATATAGACGGCTGCAAATACGAGAACAAGGATTGCCCAGAACCACCAGAGTTTTATGACTTCCATCATAACGTTTAGAATTTAATTATTATGAATATTATTATTAGAATGATAACTACGAGTGCTGCTGCTGCCCAAAGCATATTATTGCCGGTTGTTGCCTGATTCTTTAGAAATTCGGCATCCTGTAACTCCTGTGCCTTACCGGCTGATAGCTGCATGGCAAATTGCTTTTCAATCTTTGATTGACAGATTGACCGGCTATTAGCCCTGTTGTAGAGCGGGTTGCGGCTGTGTATGTAATCGCCACAGGTATTGCTCCAACCGGTAATGTCGTTTGTCAGCGTAGCCAATGTGGCTGAATAACTTGCCGGGTTAGGTAGGTTCTCGCTTATCCATCGGTCTGCCAGGTATTCTTTACTGGGCATGTCTCCAATACCCTTTACCGTTGTAGCTATTCCGGTAAGCGGGTTTAGAAAACCAAGTGCAGTAGTGAATATTGACATTATCTGAATAGAATTACAAGTAAGAAGATGATTACCCCAATGACCAATACCGAAACCACAATAGTGCGTTGCTGCTGTGCAGCATTAGCATATGTAAACAGCGAGTAATCTACCTGCTGATGGTATTCGGTGCCCTGCTGATTGACCGACAATTGCCCGGCCAATACTGCCGCCTGCGCCTTGATGGCCGATGTAACCGTATTGAAAGCAGCGGTAACCGCCTGCAACACTGCTGATGCGGGTACTGCCATTGTCGCTATTTTTTGAGTATCAGGAATAGCACTACAATGATGGCCACTGCCGCCAATACCCATATCCAGATACCAGATAGGCCAGTATTATTGCTCGCACCGGGCGGTGGTGTAACCACTGTGGTAGTAGGCGTGGTCTTGTTGAATGCGTTTACCAAAGCTGCACCACCGGTAAAGATGCTACCGGCATTGGCCAATATGGTAGTCCAGATGCTGCCATTGTCACCGCCATTATCTACTGCCGTGGTACCGCTATCCATTTCAGGCGTTACGGTGTACGCTCCTGTTGTTGTTGCCATTGTTGATGGTGTATGTGGTGTTGGTTATTGGTTGTTGTTGTCTGTGGGCGTAGTCCAGTTTTCCAGTTCGGCCACTGATGGCAAGCTGTGCAACAAAGTAGAGATAAAGTGTGTGCGCTTTTCTTCCGGCATGTTGTTGTACTGCCTTTCGATGAATGTTTGCATATTCTCCATCTGCCCAGATGTAGCTTCCGCTCCTTGCTTCAGATTAGGGTAAGCGTCTCCGTAGTTCTGGCGTATGAACTTGTATACAGTCGTTGGGTTCCGCTGAATGGCAAAGGATACTGCATTGAGCCGGTCTTGATTCAACCAATCAGCCAGTTCCGATGTTGTAAACCGGGCGTTGGGAATGTTATCATTGGCACTGCCACCAACCGTTTTCGTAGTATAGATTGTGTCATTCATATTGTAGATTGTTGAAAATATGGACAGGCAATGCCTGCCCATGTTTATGAATAAATGAATGTGCTACTACTATACCTTTTCGGCTGCAAATGTGTTGCCGATGGCTGCTACACCGAATACAATTTCAAGCGTTGCACTGGCCGGCATGTTGGACAGATACATGAAAAAGTTTCTGGTGTTGCTAATGGCCCTGTCGCGAATGTTCAGCGTCTTATCGTAACCACCACCTCCCAGTACCTGAGCATATGGTGACAGGCTTATTTCTTCTGGATTGGCTATACCATTTGGCGGCAACTCTCCTATCCACAAGCTACCATCGTAGATGGTTGTAGATGATGTTATCATTCGGATGTAGGTGATATACAAGCCGTTTTGCTCAATGAACTTGAAAAATTCCGCAAGTCCATCGGTGTTACCGGCACTAAGGCTACTGGTAATGGTACATTCAGTTTGTTCGGCCATTGTACACCCCAACTTGGTACCCAACCATTTCGGGCACGGGCCAGGGAACAACAGCAAGTTTGTTTTGGCTCCCTGTGCTGTAGTGGTTACTTTCATTTTCAGTTCTGAAACTGATTGAATATTGTTCTTAACCATTACCGGCCCTTGTACGTTGGCCAGTGCATTGGCTACAGGTGGTGTTCTCAGATTTCCCATGCTGGATAGTTTTTGTTTTAGTAGTTTGATTGCTATTGTGAAGCAAACTTACCACCACCGTCACCCCTGTTCCTATACGTAGTGCAAAAACGCACATGCTTTATGGGCATGAAAAAAGCGCGAAAATTCGCGCCTTTTTGTTGTATTGATTGATGTATTGAATATCATGGAAACGAGACAATCAAATTGCTTGATGCAGATACTGTACCTGAATATGACTGGTCAGTTGGAGTGAGTACAAAGCCACTCTGTTGCACCACTCGGCAGGTATAATAGCCATAGTTTACGGTGAATGTTACTGATGTTTTGCCGGGCATGGTCTGTTTGAATGCGCCATTGAGGTATACAGAATATGGGTTGGTCGAATTGTTTACAAACTGTATCGTTCCTGTAGCCGCATTCTGGCACCTGTTGCCGGTAAAGCCAGTAGGGCATGTACAAGAACCACCATTACAATTACCACCGTTCTGGCACACAACATCTTTACATTCGTCAATTGTGCATGATGTGTAGGTAATAGCTGCTGTAGATAATAGCGCGAGGGCTACGGCTGTTAGTTGTTTTTTCATAGTTGCTTTTTTTAACTGTACCGCAATAGTAGCAATAATTGCTGTACAGTGATATACTGCTGACTGCTGTAGTAGCAGTATTGTTATTGCAAAATCGTATGCACTTATGCACTTTGTTAATTAATCTATTGATTTTCAAATAATTGTGTAGTGCATATCAATAAAAGCCGTATTGCACTGAAAGTGCGTAGTGCATAAGTGCGTTGGTAGTGCATAGTAAAAAACGCCTGTGTACTGGCTAAAACCCTATTATTTACTATACTTTCTTTCTTTTTAGTGCATAAGTGCATTGAAAAAGTAAATAGTAATAAGCAACTAAAAATAAAAAATACGGGGTGGGATAAGAAGGGTAGTACACCAGCTCGTAAAGGTTTTTTCCACTGTAGGAGATGGCTGCAGTACAGCCAGTGGCACCTGTACCGGCCATGGTGAAATGCAACAGGCCCGGACGATGCCGGGCCTGTTTGTATTTGAAAGATTTTCTGTGTGAAACGCTTTATATACTTCGAATTGCTTTATTATATTTGTTTTTATAAAACGCCTGACATATGAAACGATTGTATTTCCTACTTACGCTTATCCTAACAATGACTACTGCATTTGCGCAACAAGTCGTTACAAGGAGCAATGTAAATTTGCGTTCTTTGCCAACTACAGACAGCCGTGTACTGTTACAAATACCCAGGGGAACTTCGATCGAACTTAGTGGGTGCGAAACTGATTGGTGCGAAATATATTTTAACGGCCAGACGGGCTATATTGCCAAACAATACACTGTTTCTGAAAGTCAGTACCGTTCGATAGAACGCAAAGAATCGGCCCATCCTTTAGAGCCAGTTAACTACTACACCAATTCTCGCGGAAACACTGTGCAGTCTCCAACCCACTACGATAGACCACCAGCAGGTGCAACAGCCAAATGCAGGGACGGTTCTTATAGTTTCAGTCAAAGTAGGCGTGGTACATGTTCCCATCATGGCGGTGTGGCAATGTGGTTGCAATAGTTTAGATATTGTCTACTTGTTTCTAAATGTGATGTAATCTTTTCCGTTACTGCGCTTTTCGTCATTTACCTTGTTGAATGGTGCGAACCGGCCACCGTAGTTCGCGTAGGTCTTTAGAGCGTCTGTAAACCGCCTTTGCTTTGCAAACGGACTACGTTCCTTATACTCAGGGTAGGCAGATAAGAACTGGCAGTGCAGGTCTTTTTTGTCGTAGTCAATATCTGGAGCAATGGTGCCATCGTTCACCTTTTCTTCTATCCAGTTTACAAAATCTTCGTTGGTTTGGTCTATCAGCTTGCGCCTTTCCAGATTTATGGATTTGGCCTGTACAATACCTTTATCCAAATACAGGCAGATGCAGTAACACATAAAGTTGTCAAAGCCCGTCCAATCATCGTCATTAAATTCGGTGAAGAACCACTTGCCAAATTCATCTTGTGGGCTAAATTTCTCGTTGTAGTGGTTCGCCATTTCAAACTCAAATACCCGGTCTTTGGCAGATGCTCCCTCTATCTTGATGGTCTTATTGGTGGTGAACACCATTTTTACATGGGTTTTGAATGGTGCCTGGTTCTTTTTTTCAACCTTCAATCCTTCAACTATATCGTTAAAAAAGTCCTCAATCTGTAGGTTACGTTTGGCATCGTCTATGCCTACTATTTGGGTTTCCAGTGTCACCTCCTGGTACTTGTGCTTATCGTCTGTTTTGAAGTCTTTACCGTTTATTATCTCGGTAGGCTTCATGCGTTTCATGGCCTGTAATAACAAGCCCTTACCTGTACGGCCACTGGGGTTGTCACTTATTTCGCTATCGGTCAATATCAGGGCTTTTCGCTTCACATCGAAATAGCTATGCAGTATATAACCCATCATGCTGCATATAGATAGGTATCGGTCTGACTGTCTACCGCTCACGTTGAAAATGAACTGTTGAAAGATGCTCATGTTATCATAGAGTACCGGGCATTCGGTAAAGCTGCGAGAAAGTACCTGTTCTTGCCAGATGCAGCCGGTTAATTCGGTCATTGGGTGCAGCTTCCAGTTTTCGCGGGTACACTTCACAAAGCCGTTTTTGTAGAATATGTACACTTCATTGCGGGTATCCTTACAAAAGTTGAATGGCCGGTCATTCTTTAATAGCGAAAGATTGCCCGCACTAAAGAACGTCTCACGGCCTTTTACAAATCGTTCCTTCAACATGAAAGTAGGTATGTTATCGTGTATTGTTTCTGGTAAACTGGCAATCAGCTTGAAGAACATATCCTGAACCTCTACAGGTGCCACTGGAGACAATACATTATTCACTATCCGTACGATAATGAAAACAGTTCTGTCAATATCGAACCTCCTGAACCCAAAATTGTACAGCAAATCATTGAAATTAGACATGCTAATTCCGATTGATTTTATATCTCCATCACTCGTAAATTTTTCGACATAGCATAGATTTTTAACCATTTCCAGAGCCTTTTGGGTTTCTGGTGGGTACATTTTGGAGGGCTTACATCGCCCATCACGCTGGTCGTAACTGAAATAGTTGCCACGGTAGTTGAATTGTTCCGCATTTTTCAGGCGTTCATCTTTGGCAGAATAGAAGTTGTAGAAATCATCTACATCGGTCAGGTGGAAATACTGTACCGCATGTTTCTTGTACTGGAGCGGCACACGGGTAATGTATTTGCCCTCTATTACCTTGTACTGGCTGTTATCTTCATCAGCAGGTTTGGTGGCTTTTTTGGCAAAGGAATTGAACTCTTTGGCAACTTCATCAACCATTGCCGGCATACTGCATAGAAGGTCGTCAAGCCCTTTGGGGTTGCCCTCTATGGTATCGGTATTGATGTGGCCGAAATACACATCAATGTCCTTGTAGTCGCTCAGTAGGTCATGTATCAGCTTCACACTGTTGGCAAACCCGGCCGGGCGGTCATAGACACTGGCACCAGTGGTAATGTCGTCTTTCGTTAAGCCAAAGCAGTCGCCATCGATGAGCCACACCACCCGCTGTACGTTGCATTGCTCTATGATGGTTTTTACATCAGCATACAATGTGTTGGTCTCTTTGTCGGTCATAAGGGTTATGGACGGGAAACCAACGGTATAGATGCCATGCATACAGGCTTTGAACGCCTTAAAGTACCCTTCGGTCAGGTAGAGTACCGGTATGTCTTGTTCCGCTTCGTATAGCTGTATTATTTGAGGCGGAATAAAGGGATTGGTGCCCTGTGCCGGGGGCATGTGGTATTTCTTCACCTTGCCGTCTTTATCGACCTCCTCAGGGAAAAGACGGGTTAACTTGTAGATATGGTTTTTGTGCCTGCCATCTTTTGCATATCGCACTAACCGCCTTTCAAGGGTATACACCAGAATATCTATCCCCTTCATCGAGGGCGTGAATATTGGCAGTTCTTTTTGTACAGTTTCGCCTTGCAGGGGGCTACCAGTGGCAATTTCTGTTTGTAGTATGCCTATCTTATTTACTTCATCGGTGATGCCCATTTCGGCCATCCTACGGGTGAAGTATTCTTGCGTCTGCTTTGGTATCTGTGGTGTCTCTACAAGTTGCATTTGGGTGTAAGTGTTTTTTACTGTGGGAGTTCTGGACGGGTTAGCCCCATTGGTCGGCCATGGCTTGGGCTATGCCGGGAAAAGTTTTGGAACGTTGTTTGCCTGACATCTTGCCCGAAACGTCTACGAAATATCTTTTTTTTATTTCTCCACCGCGATAGTGTAATGATGGTTTACGAATTTGTATAGAAAGTGGTGCCGGCTTATCGGTATGCGTTTGTGAATCGAATAACGTTGGCATTGGAGTGTGGTATAGCTTGGGCAATTCCTTCAACCACAGGCAAGTCTTTTTTACATGATTGTCACCAAAAAAATATGGGTGGATAACTTGAGATGGTGGCAACCAATGGTTAATAAATCCGGTTGGGTTTTCTATGCAAATCTTTGAGATTGGGGCGGTGTATAGATTCATGAAAAACATAGCAGCTTCCAGTCTATCCATCATCCTCTTTTCGGCATGATGTCCGTAAAGGCTAAGATTGAAATAGCCAATTCCACTATTTGTCAAATATGTACACGGAGGAAAAGCTATCATCATATCCCACCCATCATTAAGGTGTTTCAATACATCTTCTTGAATATGCCATTCAGGGTGGCCACCGCTGCATGGTTGTATATCGCAAGAATAGGCTTCATGGCCTTTGGCGCGAAAGGCTTTACAAACTGCTTGGCTTTCTTCACATGCTATGAGTATTTTCATCTTAGAATAGACTTTGTTGCTTGCTGTCCTTGATTGTGTTGTATTCCTTGATTTTCTTAGCTACCTGACTTTCTAAGGTTTTGCACTTTTGCAGTTTGTGTGGTTCTGTGTATCCACGCTTTTTGCCATCAAAATACTCCTGTTGGGCTGCAAGCATCTTTGCAACAAGCCTTATAAAGCTGTCATATTCCGTTTCCAGTTCTTGTTGTGTCATACATTTCAGATTATGGTGTGTATTCAATTCTTAGATTAGAATATGTTTCTCCCGGACTTAATACCACATAGCGGTAACGATTAGTTATCTGTTCAATCTGGCTGTGTAGTGTTTTCAGTTCCTTGCCAGTTATGTGTGCGTCGTACAGCACAATTGAAAAGGATTTATCATCGTAGTGACCAACATCCTCACGTAAGTGTATCAGATGCCGCGCCAGCTTCATGAAGATTTTCCAGTGGTACACGTCATTGGGTAGTTTTTTCATGGCAATGTGCTAACAGGTGAAACCATATATATGCCCATGTGCCATTACTTGAAAATATTGTCAATTTGTGTTCTCAAGTCTGTGGCCTGTGCTTTCAGAGCAGCTACATACTTATCTACAAAGTCATCTATTGCACCCGGCACAACATCGTTGGTAAGCCAAACGAAATTTTGTGCTTTTTTCGGCAGAGCAGGCAGGGTTAGTTGTATTCTTTCACCACCAGTAGCATGGTTCGTTATGGCTTTTTCAATCAATTCAATTTGGTGATTGATGTTCTTGATTTTGGCGGCTAATTCATTAGCCAATTGCAGTTTTTCACTCATGGTATCAGTTTTTAGTGGTGTTAGTTGATATAGTCTTTCCGTACGCCAATCATCAGTTTTGCAGTCTCATATGCGGCATTTATCCTTTCCAACTTGCTGTAATGTTGGTTCGGAATTGCCATTTCTGCCGGTAGTACTGCCAGTGCAAACTGGTCTATCAGTGTCATTTCGTTGCGGCTGCTTTTGCGCTTGCGTTTGAATTGTTTTTTCATTCTTCTATGGTTTTTGGTTGAAAAATTTGGGGATGTCTGGCCGGTTTAGATAGTTTGCTAAAAATTGTATGGTAGCGGGGTTTAACTGTTTCTTACGTCTTTGTGGCCGGGTGTTTGTTTGTTGTGTATCACCGGCAGGTACAGGCAATGCGCTGGCTGTCATACCCGCATTTGCCCGTATCCTATGAAGAATGACCTCTATGGTTTGCAGGTCAGCTTCCAACTGTAGCCGGTTATTTTCTAACATCTTGTAACTTTACAAGTTGAATAAAAAAAATGGCTACCGGCATTTACCGGTAACCATTCAAAAGCCTGTGCAGAATTTTGGCGATTTGCAGGCTGCTTGGAGAGAACATACACCCGAATTGGGTGCAGCTATTTTTGTGTACGTACTAAGATGCGTTTGGTTGTTCATATCTCCTTTTTGCAGCCTGTTGTTTAAATCGCCAAATCTATCAACAGGAATTATGTTGACAAATATAAATCAAATGTTGGTTTATAAACAAATTTTTGGTTTCATTTTTCAAAAGACAATCAAAATATCAATCATGACAGGCCCTGAATTAAAACCTCTATTGTTTCCCGGTTCTTCAGAAGAAAAGAAAAATGGAGAGATAGCTGCATGTGCCCGGCACCTACAAGTGTTTATGAATAACAGTAAAATCAGGTCTCAACATATCAGGCGTTATTTGCAGATGAATAGAGTTAATAGTGCATTCCTTGAGGGATATGCAGATTATAAAGGGTTTGATACACAGTTATTTATAAAGTGGGCAAGGGGGCCACTTACAACTGAAATGTACAAGGAAAACAAACCTCATATAATGTTAAACGAACCCGAATCAACCTATCAACGTGCGGATGATGAATTGAACTTAACGGTCGAGATAAAAAAGGTTCTTGCAGACAACACTACATTAGTTAAGATGATTGAAGAACGCAACAATTTGATTGTCAAATTGATTGATAAAAAAGAATAGGGCGAAACTTGGGCTATAAGCTGGACAAAACGTTATCATCTACAGACAAATGCAAACCATAATACTTTGAAAATCAATTTCCATTTATGAGTGGCGATAAAGGCTATGATTCCCGTACGTGCTACAAAAAGCGGGAGTGCATAGCATTAGCGATGCCTCCCGCTTTAGTATTTTAGCCTTTTGCCAATTTGGCTGTATTGATGGCGTGGCTATATTACTTTAGCGAAACGTATGGTGTTTTTTCAAGAATAATTATGGTGTAGTATGCATATGTAGTGTTTGGCAAACATTCGTTTATGAAAGTAAAATGCTGATTATATTTGAAGTATGATGAATAGCTATCCTGTAGATGAACGGCCATTGGTTAGTGTTTTTGTAATTACCTACAAACATGAGCAATTTATAGGGCAGTGTTTGCAAAGCATTGTAGACCAGCAAACGAACTTCAGATTTGAAGTAATTGTTGGAGAAGATGGTAGCCCGGACAGCACAAGGCAAATATGCGAAGAATATGCCAACAAATACCCCAATATCATTACACTATTGCCTGCCGAAAAAAACATGGGGGCTATTAAGAATGGTATTCGCACATTTAAAGCCTGCACGGGTAAATATATAGCCATGTGCGAAGGCGATGACTATTGGTGCGATAATAGTAAATTACAGATACAGGTAGATTTTTTGGAAGCCAATCCAGACTTTTCGCTATGTTTTTCGTCTGTATGGGTTAAAAATGCCAAGGGTGAAGACCTGCAATACGAAAACTACTACCGTGCACCATACAGTGATGTATATGGTATTGAAGACTTCATATTATCTGAACGAAACTTAGTACCTACACCATCCGTTGTTTTTCGTAACGTGCTACCAGATCCATATCCGCAATTTTTTGTAGAGTCGCTTGTGGGCGATGTACCAGTGCAGCTATTTGCAGGTGATAAAGGGAAAGCAAAGTTTATGGAAAATAAACTCGCAGTGTATCGCGACCATGTAGGCGGGGTTACCAAGTCTGAAGCTAACATAGAACTTGGAGAAAAAGATTTGTTGAAGTTTTTCCATGCATTTAACCAATACACGAACTACCGACACAACAAAGCCTTTCAACAGAGGTTTTGCAATGTTGCGCGGTATCATTTGGTTACAGGATCGGCAAAATTGAAAGGTTTGATGTTTTTCAGACATTACTTGAAGTGGTTTGCCGAATATCTGAAGTACATGGACAAAGTAAATATTAAAGAAATTGCATACTATCATGTTGCAATATTTGCACCAAGTCTGTTGAAAACCATGAATAGAAATAACAAATGATAGTATCTGAATGAATATGGCAAAATAAATTACATCAATTTTAATAAATCTATTTGTGTAGCATTTGGGAAGTTATGAAAATGATTCATCATTCAAGAATTCCGCGCTAAGCATAAAAAAATAATCATTAAGCTTGATGTAATTTATTTCGCCATACTCACTTATATATTGCTACTTGTGAGACGAAATGGTTAATTAATCAGGAATTTACCTTTGTAGTTATTGGTTTCACCTACAAGTTGAAATATGTATATACCTGGTGTAAATGTTTCGTTTGGTAATGATATTTCATTTTTGCCAATGGTTGATGTTTGCCAAACTATTCTTCCGGCCACATCGTATATGAATAATTGTCTGTAATTATTGCTGCCTATCCAACTAATTTTACCATCACCATGTATGGGGTTAGGTAATACCAAAACATTATCGGCGGTAGCAATTAAGTCTTTGGTTTCTGTTGGCAAGTCGCAGGTTAAGTCGGTATAGTTTGGGTTTTGATAGTTGGTATTACCGTCAACAGTGAGACAAATTGTTTTTATGCTGCAATCGCAGGTAGGTTGCAGCATTGGCGAACCGAGCAGCCCCCCAAGTGAGCTATTCCCAATACCTTCTATCCATGTTCCGCTACTCCATGCAGCCGATGATGACTGTTGGCGAAAAGTGATACGCTTACGCACTATACTTCCGATGGTTACATAGTCTACAGAAACCACCACACCCGATTTTGTGTTTGTAATAGCATCGGTAATTGTATCGCCAACAACAACAGAGAAATCGTATATCATACGTTCGGTACTAGCTGTAGCAGCTCTGTAATATACCTTGCCACCACTGGCCTCGCGTATACCACCAATGTATTCACTTTCGGTAAAAATACCATCATCGAACGACTGGTATAACTTGTGGTAGGTTGTTCCATCCAACACAATACTGGTGTTTTTTGTACCAATTAGTGAGTAAGTGGGTGGGGCTTCGCCGATTCCATGCCGTTGTTTCCATACAGCATTGTCTAAGGGGAATGCAATTTGCGCATGGCTGGTAAGGATACCCATGCTTAGGGCAATAAGTGTAATTGTTTGTTTCATTTATCAGGTTTTTGTGATGTTTTTAACAAAAACAATAATTGTGCCAAATATAGAGTGAAAATAGTTTTTGGGCTTGCATATGCTGTTTCGAGCCTATATTGGATTGATAATCAACCATTGTATTTTTTTGATTGTTAATGTTGATGACGTAGTTTTTCCAATACTATGAAATTGTCGCATAGCAGGCTTATTTTTGAATAATCAGCGGCACAATCACCAGCATATGTATAGAATTTTGATAGTGGATGATGATAATGACATCAGGACACTACTAACACGTTTTCTGGTAAAAAACAACTACGATACAGCCAATGTGCGTAGTGGAGCGGCTGCATTGGAATGGATGCGTGGAAACAAACCCGATTTGGTGTTGTGTGATTTCAGGCTGGAGGATATGAATGCCACAGAATTGTTGCCCGGCATCAGAGATTTGCATCCAACGGCTGCTGTAATTGTAATAACCGGATATAGCGATGTAAAGGATGCGGTAGAGGTGATAAAACTGGGTGCGCAAGACTATGTAACAAAGCCGCTATTTCCGGATGAGATTCTTGTTACCATCAGGCAGGCACTTGCTGCAATGGGGCACACAACCAGCAGTGCCAAAAGCGAAGTTTCATTGCAAAAGAATGCAGCTGATGGTGGGGCTGAGGGTACATACCTAACCGGCAACAGCCTACAGTATAGTGCCATCATGCGACAGGTAGACCTTGTTGCCCCAACAAACTTCAGCGTTATAATATATGGAGAAAGCGGTAGTGGGAAGGAAGTGATAGCACGACAAATACATCAAAAAAGCAACAGATCGAATAGACCCTTTGTAGCCATAGACTGTGGTGCTTTATCGCGCGAGCTGGCTGGCAGCGAACTGTTTGGCCACGAGAAAGGAGCATTTACAGGAGCAATTGCCCGCAAAACCGGAAGTTTGGAGTTGGCGAATACCGGTACAATTTTTTTAGATGAAATCGGCAACCTTTCGTACGACATTCAGGTTTCTTTGCTGAGGGTAGTGCAGGAAAGAAAGATAAGAAGGGTAGGTGGCACTAAGGATATAGACATAGATGTGCGTATAATAATAGCAAGTAACGAAAAGCTATGGAATATGGCACGTGCTGGTAAATTTCGGGAAGATTTGTACCATAGGTTCAATGAATTTAGTATAGATGTACCTCCGCTGCGAGAGCGAAAGCAAGATATAATGTTGTTTGCCACACACTTTTTGCAACTTACCAATGCCGAGCTGGGTAAAAACGTACAGGGTTTTGACAAGGAAGTGACGGAAGTACTGGAGAACTATGTGTGGTACGGCAACTTGCGCGAATTAAAAAATGTAATAAAAAGGGCTACGCTACTTACCGAGGGTAACCTGATAGGTATTCGTTCTCTGCCATTCGAAATTGCAAACCACAGCAGATTGCAGTTTGATTACATGGGAGAAGGGGTGATACAACAATCTAATGCCGTCGGTGTACCGCAAGACCCAATGATGGGGGGTAAACTGAAGGCGGCCAATATAGATGCGGAACATGCAGTAATACTGGAAGCATTGAAAAAAGCCGGGTACAATAAGAGCAAGGCGGCACGATTGCTGAACATAGACAGAAAAACCCTTTACAACAAGATGAAACAGTTTCGTGACTTGGATTTATAATACAGAAGTGGGCTATAATGATGGCAGAATACGGAACAAATAGCACAAATGTAATGACTGAAGCAGAGCAGAGGATTGCTGAACGTGTAGCTAATGGCGGGCCCGGCATTACGTTGGTGATAGCGGCCGATGATTTTAGAATACTATTTGTTAATCAGGCTTTTGAACAGTATGCTGGTTTCAGTGTACATGTTGGGGGGATTTTGCCCATGTTGGGTGGCAACGATCGGGAACGTTTTTACCGACATCTGGCAACGTTAAGAAATGGGCAACTTTCTCAGGAGTTTGTGGTGTATCATCTTACAGATAACAACAACCAGCCCAAGCCTTTCTTCGTATACATATCTTGGCTGGCGGGAACAGGTGTGCAGGCTTTTCATTTGTTTATGATACCAGTGCATAGCAAAACCAGCCTGCCCTATACCTCTTCTGATACCAGAGACATGTTTTTGCAACATTTTGAGGCGGAGGGTTGTGGCACTTTTGAATGGATTGTAGATGTAGACCGCGTATTTTGGTCGGCTGGTGTATATCGTATATATGAGGTTGATGAAGATTTACGTGATATTACTTTTCAATTTGCAAGAAGGTTTTTGCATGCTCAGGACAGGGATGAGATAACGAGCGTAACAAATTCTGCCATTGAAAATGGCACATTGCTGGATGTACAATTCAGGATAGTGACCGCAAGAAACAATGTGAAATGGGTGCATAGTCTTGGCCGGATGATAAAAGACAATGCAGGGCGTAACATAAAGTTTGTAGGTAGCGTGCGCGATGTGACCCACCAAAGGGCCACAGAAGAAAGCTTGCGGAAAAAAATGGAGGAGCTGCACCGATCTAACCGAGAGTTGGAGGAGTTTGCCTATGCTGCCAGCCATGATCTACAGGAACCTTTGAGAAAAATAACAACATTCAGCGACAGGTTGAGGGATAAGTATAAGGCAGTACTGGTGGGAGAAGGTGATATGTACCTTAGTAGAATGAACGCATCGGCCGAGAATATGCGTTTGCTGATAAACGGTTTATTAGATTTTTCGCGTATCACACAAACACAGGCCCCTTTTGCACAGGTGAGTATTGGGCTGGTAGTGAAACAGGTACTAAACGACCTGGAGTTGAAGATAGAAGAGACTGGCACAATAGTGAACATAGGTGTGTTGCCCGTAGTAGATGCTATAGCCACACACATGAAACAGCTATTTACAAACCTGATTACCAATGCAATAAAATTTCATAAAACAGATGTAATACCAGTTATAAATATAACTACAGAAGCTATAACCAACGATGAGCTGCAACAGTTTGGTTTGCAGGCCGATAGGCGTTTTCATAAAATAGTAGTGTCTGACAATGGTATCGGATTTGAGGCGCAATATGCGAACCGGATTTTTCAGGTTTTTCAGCGACTGCATGGCAAGTCGGAATATCCGGGGTCTGGTGTTGGGTTGGCAATATGCAAAAAAATATTGGAGCACCATAACGGTATCATTTACGCTGTAAGCACGAAAGGTAATGGAGCTTCATTTGTGATATTATTGCCAGACAGGCAGTAAAACTCAAAACTAAATACATGATAAGAGTCGGTCTGAGTTTTATACATTGTTTTTTATAAGATAAGATAGCGAAAAAAACATATAAAATTTAACGATTGTATTTTTTGTGCAAAGCATGAAATCAGCAAATGGGGAATCATTTTAGGACTTCCGCAATACAGCACAAATGGAATAGAATTGTTGAAATGGTTTACTTTATCTTACGTTTTCACTAAGGAGCTTTCGGCTACCAAACTTGCTTTGTATCATTCATAATGTTTTTATTTAAATTCTTGAGCAAGTAATTACTATTGTTCTGTTACAAGGGTTCATACTGCTTTAGTTATATTTGCACCATGTACCGTGTATTATACCTATTGGCATTAGTGGTGTTGCCAATTGTTACAATTGCCAATCCCCGAAAGGGAGGGAAGGGGCGTCGCCTTCCACCCAAAGTAGTTCTGGTAATGTTGTCTACAGAGTCTAACAGAGAGAATGCACTGTTGAAAGCCGGAAGAAAGGCCGATTTAGAAACACTGAAGAAAGATAGGGAAATGGTACAGAAACTTACCAGGGCCGATTTTAAAGCACATTTCGATTATTGTCCAGCTTACTTTTTCTTCGATACAAACCTTGAAGCAGTGAAGAAGAAGCAATTTGATGGTGTATTATTTACCGCAGATAGTGGAAGCGCACCGGCAAATGCGGTAACCGATACCAATTTTTTGATAATATATTACGGTTTTCCTACGTGGCAAACCGGTAGAAATGCTATGGAAATTACCTCTCAGAGTACTGTTGGGGGTAAACCAAACGGCTGGGGCTTTATACTGAATAGCCATGAAATGAAACAGGTGGGATATATTTACTGGTTGAGAACTTTACTTGTATCGCGTGCATATTTGAAAGCATTTGGCTACGAGTCGAACAAATTTGATATTGAATATATGCCGTTGGCCGAAGATCTGAACACAAAGCTGTACAATTACAGCGGGGGCAAGTCCTCGACAAACAAAGACGAAACTGAGAACAAGGAATTAATTTACGAAGAAGAATCAAGACATAGAAAGAGATGGTAGCCATAGTGAAGATGAATGGGTAGTCTGTGTACCTGTTTGTTTTCACAAAAAGGTAATATATACATCTCAGACAGGCTCTGAAAGGAGAAACAAATTTTTAGCACCCGCTATTTGAGTTAATTTGGTATTTTCGCAACCCGAACAAGTTACAAGGTCTAATAACGATGACAGATATTAAAGTACCCGCCGTTGGCGAATCAATTAGCGAGGTGACACTCGTAAAATGGCTGAAGAAAGATGGCGACTATGTGAACAGGGATGAAGTTTTGTGCGAATTGGAGTCGGAAAAAGCCACATTTGAACTAAATGCTGAACAGGCAGGTATTTTGCACATCAAGGCACAGGAAGGCGTTACGCTGGCCATTGGCGACCTTGCATGCAGCATAGACGAGACGGCCCCCAAGCCCGAAGGCGTTGCGGCATCTGCACCAGCCCCGGCAAAGGCACCAGCCCCAGTGGCTACGCCTGTTGCTACGGATGCCCCAACAGTTTCTGCCGCTGATGTAAAAGCTACACCGGTAGCCAATGCTATGATGGCCGACAAACAAGTGAAGCCAGCAGAGGTGAAGGGTAGTGGCAGCCGTGGCCGGATAATGAAGCAGGATGTACTTGAAGCCATTGCCAACCCCGGGAAGAAGGGTGGTGCAGAGGCATTCTCGAGAGCTGAAAGGCGCGACAAAATGAGCAATCTGCGTAAAACAGTATCGCGTAGGTTGGTAGAGGCCAAGAATAGCACAGCCATGCTCACTACCTTTAACGAGGTAGACATGACCCGCATTATGGATGTGCGCAAGGCATATAAAGATACGTTTAAGGAAACCCATGGTGTGAACCTTGGTTTCATGTCTTTCTTTACTAAGGCTTGTACTATTGCACTGCAAGACTGGCCCGCAGTAAATGCATACATCGACGGCGACTCGCTGGTGTATCACGACTATTGCGATATCTCTATAGCAGTATCGGCCCCCAAAGGGTTGGTGGTACCCGTGATACGCAATACCGAGAGCCTGAGCATGGCCGACATAGAGCGCAAAGTAGTAGAACTGGCAAAAAAGGCCCGTGACAATAAATTAAGCCCCGACGAAATGGCTGGTGGTACCTTTACCATTACCAACGGAGGTGTATTTGGTTCGCTTATGTCTACACCTATCATCAACATACCACAGTCGGCAATACTGGGTATGCATAAGGTGCAGGACAGGCCAATGGCTATAAACGGCAAAGTAGAAATACGCCCAATGATGTATGTAGCCCTTAGCTACGATCATCGTATCATTGATGGTCGCGAGTCTGTAGGTTTCCTTGTTCGTGTAAAAGAACTTTTGGAAAACCCAGAGTATTTGCTCTTTGGTGCCGACCCAATGAAGACTTTGTTGGAGTTATAATTTTTAATTAAATACTTGTACAAAGTACCATCCGGCTGTCGGGTGGTACTTTTTTTTCGGCCATATGATGCCTTTTAGAGCCATAAAAATAGTTTCGTGGACATAATTCGGCGTTTCGTGGTAAATTTGTGTATAGTAATCGTCTGATATGCAGTACCCTCCGGGGCATCCAAATATAGCATCGGCCACACAAAAGGCCGATGGAAGCGTGTTTGTGCGTCAGCCGGGCATGAAGGAGGAGAAGCTATCCAGAGAAGAGACACGTCAGCTTTTTTTTGCTGATGCAAGCCTTGTAGGCATTGTGGCAGCTGTGCCTGCATGCCGGTTTTGCTGGTTGATAAACCAGCACTTTAAGGCATCATTCAGCAATGCGCCAGATGATACCATACACATGCTTGCCGACAAGCAGGGGCAACAAACACCACGCCGCAAGCAGTTGCCACCTCAGCCTTCCTTATTTGGTGCTATTGGCTCAGATGAGCCAATGTCGGCCGAGGTAGCAGAATACAGGTTTCCAGTTTTTCACTATTATGTACCACATACCAGTTACAGGCATTTGCTATACAAGTTGCGCAACGAGGAGGTATCGCTTTTGTTAGGCGACAGGTATCGTAGGTACGATTATTTGTGGATGGTACAAAGTGCCGAACCGGCACACGATACGCACATCATTATAGAGATGTTGCGACAAATGCCAGATGTATTGCATGTGCAAGAGTTGTTGGATAGCGATATCAGGCATAGCCGCGATAATTTGCTACTATAACAAAGAGCCGGTTTTAGATTTATTCATTGCCTTTCTAATGGTTGTTTTGGCTGCAACTTCGTTACATTTTTCGCCATAAGAAGGACTATGGCTGCAAAATGAGCCTCATTTAGCACAAAAAAACTTTTATAATAAACACAAGCAATAAAACTTAAACAGGCTCTAAGTGAAGATGGCAAAATAAACCATAGTCTCAACTTGTGTGTTGCCCGGCATTTTATATATTTGTACCAAAGCAGCTTTCTTTACAACTACTCGCCGCACCAGTGCGATAAAACCTACCGATATGTTCGTACGCATCAGCGCAATATTATTTACTCTCGCTTTTTTGGTTAGTGCAATTGTGAGCCGTGCACAGAGCATGGACTATTTGCGCCACAACAAAACATTCAATTTATGTTCGTACGAGCGTGAATGTTCGGGTTGTTATGATTGTGAGTTTCAGAAGTACACGGTAAAAATCAAAAATCTTGTTGACAAGAAGATAAAGAAGGTGTCTTATGTGTATTATTCTGAAGCGCGTAACAAAGTGATTACCAAAGAAGGGGTAATAATAGGTGGCATTATAGACTTTAAACAGATTGGACACATAAATATGTGCCTGCCCGATGGTAAGCACTGGGCCATTAGCGAGATTGTGTACGAAGATGATAGCAAACAAGCATTTGTGGTAAAAGACCGTTTGGCAACTTTTTATCAGGAGCCTGATGAGTGTGATTGTAACAAACAACCAAACAACTATACCAACCCCAATATAGGTAAGGACAATTGGTAATTTTGATTGAAATATTTTGTTTCCGGGCTGCCATGTGCAGCCTTTTTTGTGGCTGCCAATTTTTATAAAATCGTAATTGGCAGTCCGCACCATTAATCGTAAATTTATTTTTGTACAAAATTCCCGCTATGGATAGTAAACATCCTTTGTATACCGGCCCCTACAACCTGAACGAAGAAGAAGAGAAGAAGCTGATACTGAGAGAGTACCGTGCTTTGTTGCGTGCGCTGAAGCAAGACATAAAAAAGGGTGACAAAGCTATGTTGCGCCATGCCTTTGAGATGGCTGCCGAAGCGCACAAAAACACACGTCGAAAGTCGGGCGAGCCATATATTTTTCATCCATTGGCCGTGGCACGTATATCTGTAGAGGAGATAGGATTGGGTGTTACATCGGCCGTATGTGCGTTACTACACGATACGGTAGAGGATACCGAGATAACATTGGAGGATATTGGCCGGGAGTTCAATAATAATATAGCACGCATCATAAATGGGCTTACCAAAATATCGAATGTAGTAGACCTGAAAGCCGAGACCACTGTACAGGCCGAAAACTTCAGGAAGATATTGCTGACATTGGCCGAAGACCCACGGGTAATACTGATAAAATTGGCTGACAGATTGCATAATATGCGTACACTGGACAGTATGAACCGGGAAAAACAGCTGAAAATAGCCTCTGAAACCACCTACATATACTCGCCACTGGCACACAGACTGGGCCTGTACGAGATAAAGTCGGAAATGGAAGACCTGGCCTTAAAGTTTACACAACCCGATATATATAATGAAATTGTAAAAGGGCTGAAAGATACCCGCAGAGAGCGCACCCGCTACATAAACGAGTTTATTAAACCCATAAAAGAAGAATTGGCACAACATGGGTTCAGTTTTGAAATATACGGACGGCCCAAAGCCATACATTCTATATGGAACAAAATGCGCAACAAGCACGTAACCTTCGAGGAGGTTTTTGACATATTTGCCATAAGAGTGATACTGGATACACCGCCCGAAAGTGAAAAACAAGATTGCTGGAAGGTATATTCTGTTATCACCAACTTTTACCACCCCAACCCAGAGCGGCTACGCGACTGGGTAAGTGTACCCAAGGGCAATGGTTACGAAGCACTGCATACTACGGTAATGGGGCCCGGCGGTCGCTGGGTAGAAGTGCAGATACGGAGCCGGCGTATGAATGAAATAGCAGAGAAAGGGCTTGCTGCACATTGGAAATATAAAGAAGGTGCCCCAACAGCACAGGAAAGTAAGCTGGATAGTTTCTTGGAGCATCTGCGCGAGGTGCTGGCCAACCCCAATACAGATACGATAGATTTTATTCAGGATTTCAAATTAGACCTGTTTACCGAAGAGATATACGTGTATACACCCAAGGGCGATATGAGGGTGCTGCCTATGGGGGCTACTGCGCTCGATTTTGCTTTTGACATACACTCGCAATTGGGTACCCGCTGCATAGGTGCCAAGGTAAACCACAGGTTGGTACCACTAAGCCATAAATTGCATAGTGGCGATCAGGTAGAAGTTATTACCTCTTCCAAACAGCACCCGTCTGAAGATTGGCTACAGTTTGTGATAACAGCCAAAGCAAAATCGGGCGTGAAAAACTACCTGCGCGAAAGTAAACGCCAGAAAGCCGAAGAGGGTAAAGCAATACTAAAACGCAAGCTGGAAGCATTGCATACGTCAATGTCTCAGCACAACATTAATGAGCTGGTACAGTACTACAAGAAAAGTTCGCCCCTCGATTTGTTTTATGCAGTAGCTGTTGGGGCTGTAGACCTGTCTGAACTGAAGACCTTTAGTGTGTATGGCGATAAAATGCAACATCCATCGCGCGAGATAAGGAATGACACACGAGAGCTGGCTGATGAAGAAGTACTAAAGCAAAAACATGGCAAGGGGGCAGAACTCATAATTTTTGGAGAACGGTCTGATAAAATACTGTACAAGCTGGCACAATGTTGCCAACCCATACCCGGTGATGATGTTTTTGGCTTCATAACATCGGGCGAGGGTTTGAAGATACATCGTACAGACTGCCCCAATGCATCGCGGTTGCTGGCCAACTATGGACACAGGGTTGTGAAGACGAAGTGGGCACGAAATAAAGAAATTTCTTTTTTGACAGGTGTACGCATAACCGGGCTGGACGATGTGGGAGTGATACAGAAGATAACAAATGTGATATCTGGCGATCTGAAGTTGAACATGCGCTCGCTGAGTATAGACTCTAAAGACGGCATTTTTGAAGGAACCATAATGGTGTATGTACACGACCGCGAAGAGCTGAATGATTTCTGCAATAGGCTGGGCATACTGGAGGGTATTACCAAAATAGAGCGTATAGACAATACCGAAGGGGCATAACGGTTGCGCTGTCGGAACGGCGTTTTTTGAGGTAAATACCTTTCTGACAGGGGAAATTAATTATTATATTCGCATCGCAAAATAGGGTACCGTACTGGTATGTTTGATGCTTATTCTTTTGATGCTTTGATTTATGAAAAGTAAGTTGATTGTTTTTTCGATGTTTTTGGGATCGTTGGGGGCAACTGCGCAAACCAGCCTGAATGTGCAAATGGTATATGTGAAAGGGGGGAATTTTTTCAGAGGATGCGATGATCCTAAGTACAATACTGAAGAGTTTGCCAACGAAAAGCCCGTGCATAGGGTAAACGTGAGTAGCTATTCCATTAGTAAATACGAAATAACGCTGGGCCTGTGGAAAACGGTAATGGGCATTTTGCCTCAATCGTACATGGGAGTAGACTATGTAAACAAAGATTGCAATGAATGCCCTGTAGTAAAGGTATCTTATGCCGAGGTACAGGATTTTATAAAACGCCTGAACGAAAAGACAGGAAAGAGCTACCGCCTGCCAACAGAGTTAGAATGGGAATTTGCCGCCCGTGGTGGCAAATATTCTGGCAATTACAAGTATGCAGGCAGCAACAAGCTGGCAATGGTGGCCTGGTACGGAAAAAAGAAGGGTGCCCCACACCCGGTTGGCGAAAAAGAGCCCAACGAGTTGGGTATCTACGATATGTCGGGCAATGTAATGGAATGGTGTACAGACTGGTATGATGGTGACTATTACCGTACTACCATAGATGCTGTAGACCCTAAAGGGCCCGAAGCCGGAGAACTGAAAATAGTACGTGGCGGCTCTTACTACGACGAGGAAAAAGAATGCAGAACGGTATACAGAAACCGAATGGCACCAAGCATTAGCAAATGGAATGTTGGTTTCAGACTGGCAATGGATAATTGATAACTACAATATCTTTTCATAAATGTCTATAAACGAATGCAGCGGATTGTTGGTTTGCCAAACAGCACCCAGCACTGCTGCACCGTTGTACCCGTATTCTTTTAGTACATTAATGTTGGTAGCATCTATACCTCCAAGACCTATTATTTGGGGTTTGGTGCGTGTGTGCAGTAGTTGTAGCGTGTTGGCAATGCCCGTAACTGGTGTGGCAGCCATATAGCCCGGTTTAGATATACTGTTAAACAATGGACTGATGAATAGTCTGCCGAAGGTATTAGTGTCGGCATCGGCTATTTCTTGCCATGAATGGTACGAAGATGAAACTTTACTAACAGGAATACCCATTGCCAGTGTAGCAGCCATACCTTGTAGCCGCTCGTGACTATTGATGTGTATACCCCCAACACCCAACTGATGATGTAGATGGCGGGCACCATGCAACACTATGCGTTGGTGCCAGATTGCTGGTATTTGCTCTACATATGTTTGGTAGTCAGTATTGGTGAAATGGGGTTTACGGAGGTGCAATAGCTCTAAGCCATGCCTGAAACAAGAAATGATAATTTCTAATTCTTCTGGATGATTTTCGGGCGGTGTTAAAAGTATCAGTTGCATTGGTGCAATATAAATGTGTATTTATTGTAGTTGGTGTACAATTCGTTTATCAGTTTTTGAAGATACGTTAATATTGCCGGAAGGTATAGATGTATAGACACCAATGCGGCAAACAGCAATATCTTTGTTGTCTATCTGATTGTCATGAAGGCAAATAAAATGCATTTTTTTGCAACAATATGTAGTGTTACTGTTTTAACTGCAAGCCTTATGGCCTGTAGTGCTGAGAAAAAAGATACAGGAAAAGATGCCGGAGCCGGCACTAAAGGGCAGTCGCGCAAGCTGGTGGCCGAAGGTATTGTAGTATCGCCAAAATCTTTTACTACAGACTATGCCGCTACTGGCACCTTGATACCTGCTGAGGAAGTAACCATAATGCCCGAGATACAGGGAAGGTTGGTATCTGTAGCATTTAAAGAAGGTGCAACTGTACAAAAGGGACAGGTGCTGGCACAGCTGTATGCCGAAGATATAAAGGCGCAAATAAGGAAGCTGAAAGCCCAACGCGAACTACAGATAAAAATACGTAACCGGCAAGAAGAGTTGCTGAATATAGGTGGCATAAGCAGGCAAGACTACGAGACTACCGCAGCAACAATAGAAAGTATAGATGCAGACATTGCCTATGCCAATACACAGCTGCAGAAGACTATCATAGTAGCCCCGTTTGCAGGTAGGGTAGGTGTGCGGAATGTGAGCCCAGGTGCAGTGGTAACACAAAACACGGTAATAACTTCTTTACAACAAACTGCACAGCTAAAACTGGATTTCAACATACCTGAACAATATAGGAACGAGGTGCCTGCGGGGAAAGATATATTGTTTACCGTGCAGGGCAAGGAAGACACACTACATGGAACCGTGGTAGCACTGGAACCCATGGCAAATGCTACAACCCGTACCCTGATGGTGCGGGCTACTACCAACAATAGCAAAGGCTTGCTGGGACCGGGGGCATTTGCACATGTTATAATACCTTTTAGTAAAAATGCGGGTGCCTTGTTGGTACCGCCACAGTCGGTAATACCAACCAACAGAGATAAGGTGATAGCGGTGATAAAAATGGGAAAGGCTAAAATGCAACCAGTGAAAGTGGGTGTAAGAACTAATGACTATGTAGAAATTATTTCGGGATTGAATAATGGGGATACTATCTTGACAACCGGTATTATGCAGGTAAAACCAGATATGGATGTTGAGGTGAAAATTCATAATATGTAGTGGCCATTAGCAAAAAAGTGTGTTTGCATTTTATTGTGTTGGTTGTACATTTGCCAGCTAAATATCAATAAAGTGAAACGAGTATTAATATTTGCGTTCATAATTGTAGCCCCTTTTGTTTCGAAAGCACAGAATTACTTTTTGGGCAAAACAGATGACGGTATAGAGGAGCTATACATTATGTCTGTTACACACAGCCCGTCTACAAACACATCTACAGTGGTAGACCGCTTGAAGCCAGTGGAAGGAAGGCTAACCGATTTTAGGGAAAAAGCTACTGCTACAGCAGCAAAAGGCGTTAAGAAAGACGACATTAAACAAGTCTCATTTGTAAAGCGCAAAGTGCAGTTTCATAATAAGGCTAAAAAATACCGTATTTTGGAAATAAACTACTTTGAGACTGGAGGAAAACTGGTGGAAAAAGCAAAATTTGATGAAGAAGAAACACCATGGATGAATATAACGGCAGGTACTATTGTAGAAGCCGAGTTCAAGAAGGTGAGTGGTAAATAATATTACTATTGATAGTGTGCTTGTAGCACAGATTTATTAATGCAAAAAAAAATGTTATAATAATAGGATATGCGTAAAAAAATTGTAGCTGGAAACTGGAAAATGAATCTGACCATGCAAGAAGGTGCAGCATTGGTAGCAGGAATTGTTGATGGATTGCCAGTATTGAGCGACAACAAGCATGTAGTTATTGCCTCGCCGTTTGTACACATAACACAAACTGCAAAACAACTGGAGGGCAAGGAATATATATATACCGGTGCGCAAAATTGCTATCAGGAATCGGCTGGCGCCTATACAGGAGAGGTATCTGCAAGCATGCTTAAAAGTGCAGGCGTTGCTTATGTAATATTGGGCCACTCGGAACGCAGACAGTATTTTGGCGAGACCAGTGAGCAATTGGCAGCACGTGTGCACCTGGTACTGAACAATGGAATGAAAGTAATATTCTGTTGTGGCGAGCCGTTGGAAATTCGGGATGCAGGTACCGAAAATGCATGGGTAGAGACACAATTGCGCGAAGGTTTGTTTCATTTGCCAGCCAGCCAGATGGAGCATGTGGTAATAGCGTATGAGCCCATATGGGCCATTGGTACAGGACGCACTGCAAGTACCGAACAAGCGCAACAAATGCATGCCCACATACGTGCGGTAATGGCCGATGTGTATGGTGCCGATGTTGCCGCTACCGTGCCTATACTGTATGGTGGCAGTTGCAAACCATCGAACGCGGCTGAGCTGTTTGCCTGTGCCGATGTAGATGGAGGTCTGATAGGTGGCGCTGCACTGAAAGCCGAAGATTTTTTGGGGATTGTGCAAGCGATGGTTGATGCTTAAAAATATTTGACAAAGAGTTTGGTAGAAATAAAAAGCTGCCTATCTTTGCAATCCGATTCCAAGGATGGCGCGTTGGTCAATCGGCTAAGACGCCTCCCTTTCACGGAGGAATGACGGGTTCGATTCCCGTACGTGCTACAAGAGGGAACTTCGTTTTGAAGTTCCCTTTTTTGTTTGGCTACTTTTGGTGTCTCTTATTGTTAAAAGGGTACGAAAATTGCAAAAATGATGGGTACATAGCAATATAGCCATAATATTTTATTAATTTTGCAGCCTGAATTTTATCTTAAGTTCTTCTTTATTCGCAACTTAACAAGCCAACCAACATAGATTTGTATGGATATTTTTGCAAAATTTGAGAATAGACTTGGTCCGATAGGCGACTATGCAGAGAAATCTCCGGGGTATTTCGCATTCCCCAAACTGGAAGGAGAGATTGGTAACCGCATGAAGTTCCGTGGAAAGGAAAAGATTGTATGGAGCTTGAACAACTATCTGGGCCTTGCCAACCACCCCGAGGTGCGTAAGGCAGATGCAGATGCTGCCGCTCGTTTTGGTTTGGCATCGCCAATGGGTGCCCGTATGATGAGTGGCAACTCGGACTACCACCTGCAATTGGAAAAAGAACTGGCCGAATTTGTAGGCAAGGAAGATGCTATGCTTTTTAACTTTGGTTATCAGGGCATGGTATCAACAATAGATACACTTTGTGGCCGCCACGATGTGGTGGTTTATGATGCAGAATCTCATGCATGTATCATAGATGGTTTGCGCCTTATTCCAAGCCACCGCTACGTATACAAACACAATGATATAGCAGATTGCGAAAAACAACTGCAACGCGCTACCGAAATGGTGAAGAAAACCGGTGGTGGTATATTGGTGATTACCGAAGGTGTTTTTGGTATGAGCGGCAACCAAGGCAAAATAAAAGAGCTTGCTGTACTGAAAGAAAAATATGAGTTCCGTTTGTTTGTAGACGATGCGCATGGTTTTGGCACCATGGGGCCAACAGGTGCAGGTGTAGGTGAAGAGCAAAACTGTATGGACGATATAGATATCTACTTCTCTACTTTTGCCAAGTCTATGGCCAGTATAGGAGGTTTCCTCGCTGCCGATAAGAAGATACTTACCTTCCTCCGTTACAACATGCGCTCGCAGATATATGCTAAATCATTGCCAATGGCATTTGTGGTAGGTAACCTGAAGCGTTTGGAACTATTGCGTAGCAAGCCAGAACTGCGTGAAAAGCTGTGGTACAATGTACGCAGATTGCAGGATGGCTTTAAGGAACGTGGTTTTGATTTGGGTACAACCAACACGCCCGTAACACCTGTGTTTATGAAGGGTGGCCTTTATGATGCCGTTCAGCTCACCTACGACTTGCGCGAAAATTATGATATTTTCTGCTCGGTGGTAGTATATCCTGTTATACCTAAAGGACAGATAGAACTACGCATTATTCCAACGGCCGCACATACCGACCAGGATATTGATGAAACACTGGCAGCCTTCTCGGCAATACGCGAGAAGCTGGAAAATAAATTATATCCACAAGAAATGCCACAGGTGGGTATTCCTGCTTAATAGTTGCTATTTTTTATATGCAAAAGCGATGGCATCCCCCAAAGGATGCCATCGCTTTTGTGTGTAACATACTACAGTTATGTATATAAGTGGCATAGTTGCGTGTATCGTATCGTTGTATGGGCTGTATCGGCTAATTTCACATTCGTGTTGTCGTTATTGAAGGTATTAACCGGGTACTGTGCGCTGGTGCAGTTTGTGCTGCTCTTGCTTGCAGGTACAGGTCATGCGCAATCGCCGATAGATACACAAGCAATTATCAGCTACATTAATGCAGCTAAAGACAGCACGAACATACCAATAGGTGGCCGAATGAATCTTGCAGAAAAAGCATTGTCGGCATCGCGCAGGGCGCATTATGCCGAAGGTGCAGCCGGGGCACTGCGGGCGTTGGGTATACTGTACAAACAGGCAGGCAACACCAATAGGGCAATAAACGTATATAACGAAGGACTGGCCATAGCAAGAGCTGGCAAACTGGAGTGTGCTGAGGCTCAATTGCTGACCAGCTTTGGCCTTTTGTACACCGATCTTGCGTTTTATGACAGTGCCTTTTTATATCTTTCGCGTGCATTAAAGATTTTTGGGCTACATGGTGATACCCTTGCAATGGGCACAGTATACAATGGCATTGCACATGTGTACCTTGACATGGGCAACTACACAAGTAGCAAGGAGTACCTTTTGAAAACACTGCACATTTATGAAAAGACTAAAAAAGCAAAACTGATTGCCGATGTATACACCAATATTGCTATCAACTATTATGTGCTGAAAGACATAAAAAATGCATTGCTGTATGACATGATGGCATGCAAACTGTATGAAGAGAGTGGCGACACTGTAGAGATAGCCGCCCTGTATCAAAACATAGGGGTTTGCTATTATGCAGCTAAAAAGCGCGACTCGGCACTGCATTGGTATAGCAAGGCCTTGCACAAAGCTAAATTGGCTGGTAATGTACAGGTACAGGCATCGGTACTGTTGGATATTGGCGATATTTGGTACGATGCACATGCATGGAAAACCGCTGAAGATTTTTATTTGGCAAGTTATGAAGCAGCACGTGGTGCCGGACTAAATAAAGTAGTATTTCTATCTCAAAAATATCTTGCAGAGGTAGCAACAGAGCTTGGCAAGCACAAAGAAGCTTATCAACACTTGCAACTGGCAGCGGGTATAAAAGACTCTATGTTGTCGGCAGAAAAAATGAAATCGTTGAGCGAACTCACCACCAAGTATGAGGTAACACAGATAACGGATAAAAATAGGTTATTGCAAGACGAAATAGCCCTACAACAATTGCGGCTGAACAGAAAAGATGTACTTGTATACACCAGTTTTGGGGCTGCATTTTTGTTTATGATTATTGCTATGCTGGTAATTACACAAAACAGACTAAAGGCAAAAAAAGAAAAAATTGAGCTGGAACAAAAGCAGTTATTAGCACAGATAAACCCTCATTTTATGTTTAACTGCCTCAATTCTATACAGCAGTTTGTGTTACAAAAAGATACTGCCAATGCTACCAGGTATCTGTCCGACTTTGCTTTATTGATGCAACAAACATTGGATAATTCTAAAGACGGCATTATTTCTCTGCGTAGAGAAAGGGAATATTTGGCCAACTATCTGATGTTTGAACAAATGCGGTTTGAGGAAAAGTTCTCCTATTCCATCCACATCCCGTCAGTTATCAATCAGGATGAGTTGTTTTTACCCGCAATGATTATTCAGCCATTTGCCGAAAATGCAGTGAAACATGGCCTCTGCAATCTGGAAGACAGAAAGGGTAGGCTACACATATCATTTCGTATTGATAGAGGGGAGTTGGTATGTGAAGTAGATGATAATGGCATAGGTATGCAAGAGGCTCGTAAACTAAAAGAGACCAGTTACCTGAAGTATCAAAGTCATGGAATGGATATCACCAGCCGAAGGTTGGCATTGGTGAGCGGAAATAAAAACAAACAATACGCAATACAAACCGACGAGAAAACAGATATTGCCGGCAATGCGACCGGTACAAAAGTAACGGTACGGTTTCCATTGTGGCTATCGCAAGCCCGACCGGCTTATACGTAAATGAAAAATAGCGACCATGTTTTCCATGATCGCTATCTCCATTAATTTTATTGAGAGTAGTATGTGGTTAGTTCGTTTCGGTATATGCTTTGTAACTATTCATTATGGCTTGCCAGCCAGCTTGTTGCATCTCTACCGGGTTCATAGATTCCGCATCGAATTTCTGTAGAATGTACGTGCTATCTCCATTGCCGGTAAATTCTATGAATACCCTGCGCCCATCGGCCATAGTGTAGTTAATGGTTTTGTGTTCTGTAACCAGATCGTACACACCACCAAAATCGAAACCCATACTACCGTCACGTGCTTCCATACGAGACGAAAAGGAGCCTCCTGTTCTCAGGTCATTCTCGGCACGAGGCGTATGCCAGTCGGGCGAGGCACTATTCCAGCGCACTATATGTGTGGGATTGCTCCAGTATTCCCATGCCTTTGCAACGGGTACATTCACGGTGCATTCTACCGTTACCACTATTGGTGTTTCCATGTGTTTATATCGTTTTTTGATGCACAAATATCTGTACAATCTTTGAAGATATTGAGTGTGCCTTTTCGACAAAATGAGGGGGAATTCCGACACATTATGTCAATATTTCTCTACATCACCTGATTGCGTAACAGGTCGTCGAATACATCTGCCTTTCTGATGAGTTTGGGTGTTCCGTTTTCAAAAAGTACTTCGGCAGGTTTCAATCGGGAGTTGAAATTGCTGCTCATCTCGAAGCCATAGGCACCTGCATTATGAAATGCCAGATAATCGCCCTCGCGTACCTCCGTCAGCACGCGGTCCCATGCAAAGGTGTCGGTTTCGCATATGTTGCCTACTACTGTGTATATTCTTTTGGCCCCATCGGGGTTAGATATATTGGTAATACGATGGTATGAGTCGTAGAACATGGGTCTGATAAGGTGATTGAAGCCGGAATTGACACCCACAAAAACAGTGGCAGTTGTTTGCTTAATGACATTGGCATGCACTATAAACCAGCCACATTCGCTCACCAGATATTTGCCCGGCTCAAACCATATTTCCAGCTTTCTGTTGTTTTCCTTTTCAAAAGCTGTAACAGCTTCGGCAACTTTTGCCCCCAATAGGTCTACATCAGTTTCCTGATCATCGTCTTTGTAGGGCACCTTGAACCCGCTACCTAAATCTATAAACTCTATTTGCGGGAAACGGGTGGCAATGTCGAACATAACATCGAGCCCTTGTAGAAATACATTGATATCTTTTATTTCGCTGCCGGTATGCATGTGTAGCCCTTGTACATGCAGCCCGGTTGTTTTTACAATACGTTCTATATGGCGTAGTTGGTGTATAGAGATGCCAAACTTACTATCTATATGGCCGGTAGATATTTTGTAATTGCCACCTGCTACTATATGCGGATTGATGCGAATGCAAATAGGATAGCTACCGCCATAGGTATTGCCAAAACGTTCCAAGACCGATATGTTGTCGATATTTACCCGTACACCCAATGCTACAGATTCTTCAATTTCAGAAAAATCGACACAGTTTGGTGTAAAGAGAATTTCGGATGGAAGAAAACC
Organism: Chitinophagaceae bacterium; assembly: GCA_021151685.1. Lineage (GTDB taxonomy): Bacteria > Bacteroidota > Bacteroidia > Chitinophagales > Chitinophagaceae > Nemorincola. The sequence continues at coordinate 50,727 of JAGKWS010000002.1, read as the reverse complement.
AGCCAATAATCCCAATTTCACTTCGTTGATGCTGACGCAGTCGAGCAAACCGCCCAGTCCTTTTATGTACTTTAGTATGTTGACGTTAGTGAGTGCTTTACAGGCATAAAAAAACTTGGTTGGATGACCCTTAAAGGCATTTTTCAGTTTGTTGTAGCGTTCGGCTATCTGTTCGGCATGGTATACATAAATGGGGCTGCCAAATTGCTGAACGGCTGCCAAAAGTTGCTGGTTGGTTAATTGTTGAAACATGAACGCGAAAATAGCCTATATATAGGAGTATTCAATAGCGTATGATGAGGCTATTATGTTTTGTTAGGCAACATATTTTATCATTGCTTTAGTATTTACGTAAATAAAAAGCAGCATTTTTGCATCTGCTAAACACTGACAGGACAACTTGATGAAAAAGATTGATTGGTATATTGTTCGGAAATTCCTTACCACCTTCTTTTTCGCCATCATGATACTTGCAGTAATATCATGCGTTATAGATTACAGCGAGAAAGTAGACAATATTGTGTCTAAGAAGGCGCCTTTAGCCGTTGTAGTCAACTATTACAAGAACTTTGTACCCCACATTACTGCTCTTTTATTTCCGCTTTTCATATTCATAGCCACTATCTTCTTCACATCGAAGATGGCCTATAAGTCCGAAATAATAGCCATACTGTCATCGGGGGTATCTTTTACACGTTTTCTGAGGCCATATGCAGTTGGTGGCGGCTTTTTGTGCATTGTGTCTTTGTACGCCAATCATTGGGTGATACCTGTGGCCAATAAACAACGAATAGATTTTGAAAATACCTACATTAACGATGCCAACTTCCGGTATGCATCAGACAATATGCACTTGGGTATAGCCAAGGGGTTGTATGTGTACCTACAGAATTTCAACTTCAACAACTACATGGGCAACAGGTTTACGGCCGAAAAGATAGAGGGCACCCTGTTGAAAGAAAAACTGATGGCCGAATATGTGATATATGATACCACCAGAAAAATATGGAAACTGCATAATGTGGTAGTAAGGACAAATGATTCTGCCAAAGAAAAACTGGTGAAGATACCAGACATGGAGTTGAATTATCCTTTTTCTCCTCTCGATTTGAATAAGGGAGATGCCATAAAAGAGGCCCTTACCACACCGCAATTGATAGAATACATTAATGCCGAGACCCTGCGTGGGCAAGAAAATCTGAATACATATCTGATAGAAAAAGAACGAAGAAGTGCACAGCCATTTGCCGGGTTTATTCTTACCATAATAGGTGCCTGTATTGCCAGCAAAAAAATACGTGGCGGTAGTGGTTTCCATTTGGCGTTGGGCATTGCCCTGAGTGCAGTGTACATTATGTTTCAGCAGCTTACCAACACATTTGCTACAAAGTCTACACTGGACCCTTTAATAGCCGTTTGGATACCCAACATAATATTTGGTATTGTGGCACTGGTACTGTACCGAAGGCAGTTGCGATAGGCTACTTATGCCCAATGTGCCAATTGCGGAAATGACCTGCAACAGGTGCCGCAACGTTCTTCAGAAGAGCCTCATCGGCCAGCAAACTATCTACAGACAGCGTAGTAATGCGCGATAGTGTAATTTCGTATAACGGGGCTATTCCCTGCACCACTGTTTCGCCCTCTTTTTTATACCCTACACGCTCGGCCGCCATCGCAAACTCGTTTCGTGCAGCAGCATTGGGAAAGAACAAATCAAAAAACACCGTTTGTTTGGTGCCCATAGGGTTGGTTTCCCTGATGGCTGAAAGCTGCTTTACGCAAGCCATCCAAGATTGGGTAGCACTATCGGGGTACAGAAATGAGCGATATATCTTCCAGTCGGGGTCATGTTTTATCTTCAGCTCGTACTTGTACCCTGCAAATGTGTTGGTATACAATCTGTTGATGGCGTGGCGCACTGCCATAGTGTCCCGTACATAGTAATAATTGAGCCGGGTACAATTTCTTGTTACTGTACCCACCAGTTTGCGTGCCGTGGCACCACTCAGCATACTGCTGGTAGCGTCCAGTATTTTTTCCATCTCATTCAGTACTGCTGGGGTGGGTATGCCATCTTTGCCGCCACAATCTTCTACTACAGGGCCGGTTATTACCAACCATGGCATTAGTTTGTTGGGGGCAGTGGTCATTTGCGCCATATCTACCAATATAGATTCGGGCTTACCGTTCCACGAGCTCATATAGGCATCCCATTGCTCGTCTTGCGCCCATATGTTGCCAGACAACAATGTACCAGATAGTAATAACAGTAAGCACGCTTTCATGCAGTAAAGTAATACCATATGCAGGTACCGTAGTACTGTTTAAGGAATATTTAGTATTTATCAGAGTCTGTTTACTTCACCGTTCTTCCCTTCCATTGGTACTTACCCACAAAACCAAGGAACCCTGCCAGCACTATGTATATAACATGAAGTGGCTGTAGTAAAGGGAACCAGATTAGCACCCAATCGGTATGAAAAAAGCGGGTTACCGGGCGCAGAAACCAAAATTCAACAGCCGTTTTGATGGCAAATGCCGAATAACAGATGAATACAAATGCGGGGTGAAACAAACTACCCACTGCCAATATGGCTACCAACAAATTAAAAAAATAGACCAATACCAATATGGCAGTGAGCCGATGATCTTTATACTTGCCTGACTTGGATGCCCACCGGATGCGCTGCTGCAATAGTGCCCACCATGTGGGCTGGGGTAAGGTAGTAACGGCCGCATTTACCGACTTGAGGTAGGCAATTTTGTCGGGTGCTACGTCGTTCATTTTCATCATTAGCAAAAAATCGTCGCCTGAAGCAAGATCTAAAATACCCTCGTACCCGCGCACCTGTTCGAAAGCACTACGACGAAAAGCCAGATTGGCCCCGTTGCTCATGTTGCCCAATTTAAGTGCATGGGCTGCGCCGGTAATGCCCTGCATGCTCATAAAGTCTATCAACTGAAAAATTTCCAGTACTTTTCTGCGAGACTTGTAGATAACAGGAGCAACCACCATCATCGCATCGCGCTGCTCGAAGATGGCTGCAATGTGCATCAGCCAGGCATTGGGCACAGTACAGTCGGCATCGGTAGTTACTACAAGGGCTCCATTGCTTTGTGCAATACCGGTGGCTAATGCCATTTTTTTGTAAGCATTCACGGCCTTACCCATTGGCAAATAATCGGACAGACGAATGCACCGCACGCCACGATCGGCATATTCGGCCACAATGGGGGCTGTACTGTCTTCAGAGTGGTCGTCTACTACTATTACCTCGAACAGGTAGGAAGGATAGGTTTGGGCCAATATAGAATCGAGACAGGCACCAATATTATCTTGCTCGTTGCGGGCAGGTACAATTACAGAAATGCGGGTAGATGGTATATATAGTGCAGGTACACTGAACTCTGGTTGTTGTTGCCACCCTTTACGGTATAGCAACATCAGCGATACATAGAGCACCGTAAGCAATACCGATAAGAGGAGAATCGCCGTCATAATTACAATAGCGGAGCGGCAATTTGCGCTGCATTGTCTGCATCAAAGATACGATGTCCCCGGTCCAGAATGTGCAATTGTATGCTTGGCAGCTCATTGGCAAACTTGTGCCCGAGTACAGGTGGTAATATTTTGTCTCTGGCCCCCATGTATAGGTGCACCAGTATGCCTTTTTGCTGTATTGTTTGGCGTAAATGTGCCGGCTTATGTACAAGGGTACGCAGGCTTGGCCATGCCTGCAACAATTGTGCACGTTTGGCCGCAGAACCGACCGAGTGTATTGCCAAGCGATACAATAAATTTGGGACAATGTGAAATTTGCGACACCAGTGCAACAACGAAACAATGGTATCGCCCTGCAAGAACGTTCGAAAAAGCCAGCTACCTACCATTGTTTTGGTGGCAAATTGATAGAACCGGTTTACCATCAAGCCATCTGCTGCCATTAGTAACATGGTATCTATGCGTGTGGGTGATGCATACATAGCTGCCAGACATACTCTGGCACCGATGCTATACCCCATCAATGTTACTTTGTTTACATGATATGTTGCCAACACCTCTTCTATCAAGTTTTTAAGACAATCGTGTGTTAGCGGGTTGGCACCCCATGTCGAACTACCATGAAATGGCAGATCGAATGACAGTATTGTGTATTGTTGCCCAAGGCAAGGCCCGAAAACGTTATAGACAGATGCCTGCTCGCCATAGCCATGAAAGGCCACAACGATTTTATTGCCATTGCCTATAGCCTGATAATGTAAATTGCCCGAACCTGCCGACATGTATGGCATAGACTTCAAAAATACGATTAGTAGGGCTAATCACTAAGAAGTATATATATTGTGGCCGTGGCTTTGTAACTTGCAGTTTCAATATAAACAGGCAGTTATGGGTACATTGAGCCGATTTGCAGATTCATTGATAGGGTCGGAAGTGGTGAAGCTTGGGAATGAGATAAACCGGAGGATACAGGCTGGCGAAACAATTTACAACTACACAATAGGCGATTTTGCGCCCTCGGTATTTCCTATACCATCTGAACTGGAAGACCTGATTGTTGCCTGCTACCGCGATGGCTATACCAACTACCCGCCAGCCGAAGGTATTGGAGAGCTACGCAGTTCTGTATCGAAGTTTATTGAAAGACATTTTGGCATCAGTTATAATCAAAGCGAAGTATTGATTGCATCTGGCGGGCGACCATTGATATACTCCTTATTCAAGACTGTGGTAGATGCCGGCGATAAAGTGATATACTCGGTACCATCTTGGAACAATAACCACTATGCGTCTATGAACCATGGTGTGCATTGTATGATAGACACCACACCAGAGCAAGATTTTATGCCATTGCCTGCCGACATAGCACCACACATAGAAGGGGCAGCCCTGCTGTGCCTGTGTACCCCGCAAAACCCAACAGGCACTACTATGGGCAAGGCTAATATGGAAGCTATATGCGACATGGTAATTGCTGAAAACCAACGCCGTGGCGAGGGGCAAAAGAAGCTTTACGTAATGTTTGACCAGATGTATGCCTTGCTCACCTACAATGGCATAGAGCATTGTAACCCGGTATCGCTACGGCCAGCCATGAAGGAGTATACCATCTTTATAGACGGTATTTCCAAGTCGTTTGCTGCAACTGGTGTAAGAGTGGGGTGGTCTTTGGGGCCTGCCGATGTACTGGCCAAGATGAAAGCACTGCTGAGCCATGTAGGTGCATGGGCCCCTATGGCCGAACAAAAGGCTACAGCGCGCTATTTGGCTATGAACGAAGCTACAGATGCATGGTTTGTAAGTTTTCGTGAGCGGCTACAGGAAAGACTGATGGCCTTTTACAAAGGAATTATAGCATTAAAAGACAAGGGCTATGCAGTAGATTGTATAGCCCCGCAGGCTGCCATATACCTTACCGTAAAAGCCGACCTGAAAGGCCGTGTAGCAGATGGAAAAGTACTGGAAACACAGGAAGATGTTACCAACTATATCTTGGGTAAGGCGCAGTTGGCCATGGTTCCGTTTTACTGTTTTGGCGCAGACAGGTCATCGCCATGGTACCGTATAAGCGTAGGCACTTGCAAGCCCGAAGATATACCAGTGGTCTTGTCTTTGCTGGAAAATGCCCTACACGTACTTGGGTAGGCACGCTTACATTTAATTGTCAACGCAATGTAAATGACATAGATACATCACATGACATAAATATTGAAATATAAATTTTTCTTAGTTTTAGTGCTATTTGTTATATTTGCGTATAGAGCATTACACCGTTACAACGCAACTTATGATACGCAAAGAATACCAGGTAGCATCTGCAAAGGGTACAATAGCTGATACGAAATCAACTAATATATCCATTAAGGAAGACATCCTCAAGGTGATAGATACTGCGTTCCTTAACGGAGCGATAGTGGAGCTGAAAATTTTGGAAGGTGTAGACCTTATAAACGGTGGCAAAAGATTCAGCAAAATTCGCATGGACATAGTCTCAAATACCGACTTCGACCAATACGAAGATTAATGCATTATTGGCAAACAACCCAAATATTTTCGGCTTCCTGCTTGCGAATACTGAGATAATAACCCGCAATATTGATGGCTAAGGGGTCGCCAAGGGGGGCAACCATTTCTACCCATACCGGCTCGCCGGGCACACAGCCCATTTCCATCAACATTAGTTGAAATTCGCTTTCTTCATGTTTCTCAATCTTCGCCATCGTTCCCGCAGGTAACTGCGATAAACGTACCATCTTTTCTTCCGTCATTGTACAAAGATACGTGGGTCATACCCAATTATGTGGTCGGTAATAATGTAGCATTTGTTCCTCGGCACTGCCCGGTACCGGCTGATGGTTGTAGTACCAGCGGGCACGCGGTGGCAGACTCATTAATATACTTTCGGTACGGCCATTGGTTTTCAGTCCGAAAAGGGTTCCTCTGTCATGTACCAGATTGAATTCGACATAACGGCCACGCCTGATCTCCTGCCATTGCACCTGCTCATCGGTATATTGCATCTCTTTACGGCGAGCTACAATAGGCAAGTAGGCATGCAGAAACGCATCTCCATTAGCCATCTGAAAGGCCAATAATCTCTGTGCATCTGTTTCATCGGCAGGGCGCAAATAGTCGTAAAACACGCCACCTATACCGCGCATCTCTCCATCGCGGTGCAGATTAGAGAAATATTCGTCGCAATGCTTTTTATACTTAGGGTACAGTTCTGGGCCAAAAGGGTCTATGGCATTCTTCAGCGTACTGTGAAAATGCACCGCATCGTCTGGCACCAGATAGTATGGGGTAAGATCGGCACCACCGCCAAACCATCCATCTACACGATTGCCTTTTTTGTCGTATAGCTCAAAAAATCGCCAGTTGGCATGTACCGTTGGCACATGTGGGTTCAGCGGATGAATGACTAATGATAAACCACAGGCAAAAAAGTCACTATCCTTTACCCCGAAAGCCTGTTGCATGGCAGGCGGTAGTGCGCCATGTACTATAGATGTATTGACACCGCCTTTTTCAAAAACAGCACCATCGGCAATAACACGGGTTCTACCACCACCGCCACCGGGCCGCTCCCATTTGTCCTCGGCAAATGTTGCTACACCATCCATTGCTTCTAAACCACTGCATATGCGGTCTTGCAATGAATGGATGTAGCTGGTAAATTGGTCTTTTACAGACATTGTTGACTGATATTGAATGTGCTAAAACTATAAAGATGCTGAATGTTACCCTTCATACTCTTTTACCGCATCTACAAATGCTCGAGCATGGTCAACCGGTATATTGGGCAGTATACCATGACCCAAATTGGCTATGTATCTGTTGGAGCCAAAGCGGGTAATCATTTCATGCACATCTTTTTTGATTTGTGGTATTGGCGACAACAGTCTTGCCGGGTCGAAATTGCCTTGCAGCGTAATACGGTTGCCGGTGAGCTGACGAGCCAGTTCTGGCGTAACACTCCAATCGAGCCCAAGACCTGCGGCAGATGTATGACTCAGATCGGCCAGGGCATACCAGCTACCTTTGGGGAAAAGTATTACCGGAGCATCTTCATTTACAGCATCTGCAATTTGGGTAAGGTATGGTTGTGCAAACAACTGGAAATCAGCTGGACTCAGCATTCCACTCCAACTGTCAAAAACCTGTACCAAATCGGCACCGGCTTTTATTTGTGCCTTCAGGTAAGCAATAGTAGCATCGGTAATTTTTTGTAGCAACGTATGTGCTAACTCGGGTTGCGTGAAGCAGAATTGTTTGGCTTTATCGAATGTTTTACTGCCCTTGCCTTCTACCATATAACACAACAACGTCCATGGAGCACCTGCAAATCCAATCAAGGGTACGCGTCCGTTCAGTTCACGTTTGGTCATAGCCAGTGCCTTCATAACATAGTGCAGGCGTTCTTCTATGTTATCGGTAACCAATGCCTGTACATCGGCTTCGTTTTTTACTACCCTTGGCAGCAATGGCCCCTTCCCTTCTTCCAGCGTTACCTCAAGGCCCATTGCCTGTGGTATAACCAGTATGTCTGAGAATATGATGGCAGCATCTACACCCACTTGGTCTACAGGTTGCAGCGTTATTTCGCATGCCAGCTCTGGTGTTTCTACCCTTGTAAAGAAGTCATATTTTTCGCGCAGTTTTATATAGTCGGGTAGGTAACGGCCTGCTTGCCGCATCATCCATACCGGTGGCCTGCTCAGTGTTTCTCCTTTCAATGCTTTTAACAGCAAATCATTCTTCAGTGCGTTCATTATGTATATTGTATGTTGATTATTGTCTTGTTTCTTTGGCCCATTGGGCAGCCATCAGCAACATTTTTTCTTTAGATGGTGTTGCTGCTACTACAATGTCGTTCCGGCAATATTTTGCAATCTCGGCTGCAGTTGTGTTTCCAATGGCAAACATTGTAGTATTGTCGTGTGGCTTGTTTTGCAAAAAGTAGCTACGCACAGCCGATGGGCTAAAGAATAATATACCATCGTAATGTTTATTAGCTACAGAAGTTTGTGCCTCGGTAAAATAAACTATCAGTTCGGTAAGTTTTACGCCTTTTTCGGCAAGCGATACCGGTAGGGTATCCATACGAATATTGCCACAGAAGAATATTGCATGGGTCACCCCATCGGCAGCAATGATGCTGGCTAATGTTGCAGAATCTGGGGCAACGGCTACTATTTTTCCAACACCAAAGTGTTTTACAACTGTTTCTTGTGTTTTGCCACTCAAGCAGTATATCTGCCAATTTTCGGGTATTGCATCAATACATTCTGCTACTGCCGTTACCGCATTAAAGCTTGTAAAAACAACAACAGCCATGCTTGCTGCTACTTTTTGTATCGCTTTTTGGGTATGGTCATCATTTATTGCACGCACCTCAATATATGGCACTACATCAAGCACAATATCGTTGCAGTATGTGCGTACATTTTCGGGTATTTCTATTGACCCGGTACATAGTATGGAGGGATGTGTTTCCATTATTTTTTTTCTGCCAGAAGTGATTTTGCGCCTCTTTCAAGGAGAATAGATGCCGCTTCGTTGCCTATATCCGATGCTTTGGCCGATGATTTTTGTAATTCAATATCCAATATACTGCTACCATCTGTACTCAGTACATTGCCCTTGAAGATGAGTGAGCCATCCTGAACCTGTGCCCACGCGCTGATGGGTGTGGAACATCCCCCCATCAGTGTTCGCAGAAAACTACGCTCGGCGGCTACACAAAGGGCTGTGTCAATGTCGTTGAAATGTTGACAAGCTTCATAAGCATGGGTGTCGTCGGTACGGCACACCACTGTTATGGCACCCTGAGCTGGTGCTGGCAACATCCAATCGAGTGTTATAGCATTCTGAGGGCGTAGGCCTATTCGCTCTAATCCCGCAGCAGCAAATATGGCTCCATGCCAGTTGCTTTCGGAAACCTTGCGCAGGCGTGTATTCACATTTCCACGCAGGTTTTCAATACTGTCTTGTGGGTAACGGTGCAGCCATTGGGCTTTGCGCCTGATGCTGCCAGTCCCTATTATGCGGGTTATGTTTTCTTCATCGCCTGTATAGTGAGGGCCTGGTACCAGAATGTCGGCTTGCGATGCACGTTTCAGTACAGCAGCCTGTGCTATACCTTTGGGCAACATAGTGGGTACATCCTTCATAGAATGTACCGCAATATCAATTTTTCCGCCCAGCAATGCAATGTCTAACGCACGAGTGAATATACCTTGCACCCCCAACTCGTAGAGTGGTGTTTGGAGGTCGGTATCACCTTCACTCTTTATATATACCAATTCGCTTTGGTAGCCTTGCTGTAGCAGTAACTCTTGTACAGTGTTTGCCTGCCACACCGCCAATTGGCTTTCGCGTGTACCAATCTTTATTATTCTATCTGTTGTCACGCTATGTACTCGTTGATGGCTTGAATGTAAAAACACCCCGGAGTGTTGCCGTTGCGTATGTTCATAGCCAGGTTATTCAGTACTTTTTGTACTTTCTCTTCAGGCTTTGCTTCACTAATGTTGGTAGTGTTGCGGTGTACGGGCTGAAAATGAATGGCGAGTAATTTGTGTTTCATATCACGTATCACAGGTACATGCCTGCGCATGTCGCACCATTCGTAAAATTCATTCAAATTTTCTTCTATGATGGCCAATGCCTTAGGTATTTCAGCACTGCGTTTTTGCAGCGTTTCGTCCTTTATTTTGGCCAGCTGGTCTACGTTTACAAACGTAATACCCGGCATTGCCTGAGCTTCTGCCGATACATTGCATGGTACAGAAATGTCTATTATCAGTTTTGCGCCCTTGCCCGCTACATGCTTTTCAGTTAATATGGCTTTACCAGCATTGGTAGATACCAATATCACATTGGCATCGGTTACTGCATTGGTCAAATTCTCGAATGGAGTACTTTCTATATGCAACTCGGCAGCCAGTGCCTGTGCAGTAGCTTCGGTACGATTGACTAATGTAATGGAACGGGTATGCAGGTAGTCTATAACATTGCGGCAGGTAACCCTACCAATTTTACCGGTACCTATGAGGGCTACTTTCAGGCCAGATGGCTCTATACCCATTTGTCCGGCATATTCTTTCATGCATTGTACGGCTGCAAATGATACTGAAACGGTACCACCACTGAGTGCTGTATTTGTTTTTACCGCTTTGGATGCCTGAAGAACCGAGTTGAGTAAACGCTCCATAAACTGACCGATGTAGCCGGCATTTTTTGCCTGTTTTACTGCATTCTTTATCTGCCCCAGTATTTCATAGTCGCCCAGTATCTGAGAATCGAGGCCAGCAGCTACCTGATACAGATGCATCACAGCTGGCTCGCCCTTTTTTATGTAGGCCATAGATTCAAAGGTAACCGCATCTCCTTCGCACACGCTGCAAATAAGTTCTATGAAGCTGCGTGGAGATGTTGCAAAGCCATACACCTCGGTACGGTTGCATGTAGATACGATGAACATATCTGACACGCCAAATCTGGTAGCTGAAGCAAGCAGTGTGTTATACTGCTCGTTATTTATAGCAAATTGTCCCCGAACTACGGCATCTGTTTTTTTGTAGTTGATTCCGGTTACAATAAACTCTTCTGTAGACTGCCTCATTTTCACTTATAGGTATGGATTAGTTCTGTATTGCAAAGGTACTTTGGGTGTGGCGAAGAGCTGATGTTTGTCTGTCATGACTCCGTCATTTAAGCCACTGATTTTAGTCACGTTCTGCACTTACCATAGTCATTAAAACGGCAGTACATTTTCGCACAAAAGATACATACGTAAAAACAGCGGCTCCCGATTTCAGAAGTCGCTGTTTTTATAAAAAAATCTGATGAGGCATGAGACAAAACTATCTTGATGCCAATGCTGCACATTTGTACAGGATGACATTACTTGGCACCCCTCATCGTTTTGTATCGCACAGCATCCTTTATCAGCTCCGGGTCGTTGGGCGTAAAATGCCGTAACATGGCCAATAACGAGGCATCTTGAGCAGTGTATCTTGCAATAACCGCAATAGCTATGTCGGCTATAGGTTCGGCAAGGGAGGCGCGTGTTTTGTATTGATCAACCAAGACATCTATCATTTGTCCCGCCTTTGTAACATTAGGCAATCCGCTTACAACTTCATCCAATGCTTCCATCATCATTTTATCATCTGCAATGTTGTTGAAGTAATGCTGCAAACAAGGCGTAGGATTTGATGCTTTGTTCCATCCATCCAACAGTACATACTGCGCAAGCGATGCGTTGCCCATTTTATGCTGCACAATGAGGGCTGCGGGCAAATATGCTGCTTTTTTTAGATGCTCGTTCGCGGCTTCGTTATACCATGTGTTGGCCAAATCTGTCTGACCTACAGATGCATACATGTCTCCCACCTTCTCGTATTGATGTAGCTCTTTATATATATTGGCTGCGGCCTCGATCATGTTGGCTTTTTCATAGCACAGAGCGGCTTTTTCCTTGTTTTTGGCATGGTGCAGGTACACAGCGGCCGCTTCGGCATAGAGGTTACCGCGTTCCAGCACAGCGGCTGCATCGGCAGGCCGGTTCAGTAGTTTCAGGTATACAAAGGCGGCATCCTGATATGCCCCCTGTTTTTCTAAATGTTTTGCAGATTCCTGATACTGTTTCATCAGTTGGTAATGCCGGTCTCCCAATACCACTATGCCCCCCGCACTACCCGATGACTGGAACAGAGAGAATGACGACCATATTTTTGAAAGGTCTAAACTGCCAACACTAATATTGCCACGTGGCAGTGCGTCATCTTTACCTATAGGTATTGCATATTTCAGTGCTTCTGCCGGGTTGTCGCGCAGCATTTTCAGCAACTTATCGGCCACAGCCTGATTGCGCTCCAGCAAACTTTCATGGTCTTCCGTCACTTTTTTGAGCAGGCTGGTTTGCCCGGCTACTTTTTTCATCGGGCTTGAAAATAACTCATACAACGCAAGCCGAATTTTTTCTGCCCAATTAAGTGGCTTGTGGGGCATACGCTCTTGTGGGTGACTGGACATGAGTTGCTCAATGGCCTCCTCTGGTGCTACAGGCACTATCATAAAAGCGGTAACCGCTTCGGGTATTGGTGCTGGTATATGCGGTTTGGTAACCCGCCCAGCTGCCATTTGTGGCACCGAAAACAGGGCAGAAACAGGCATCGGATCTGGCAGTACTACCCACCCAAAATGAGGATGAGCAAAATGCAATTGTGCGGAGAACAGTTTATGAGCTTCGGGCGGTGTAAGGAATGGGAATAGTGTTGCATTTGCGGCAATAAAAAGATGATTACTGACGACCTGATAGTACTGCCACGCACCAGAGGGCAAACAAGACAATTGCTGTGCAGACATCGGAACCAGACAACCCGCCACAGAGTGGGGATGCGCACCCGGCAATGGGTATAGCGTCAGGTTAGTGCTCGCCAATTCAAGCTGATTGAGCACCCGTAACCATTGGCCCGGGGTACTACCCGTTATGACAATGCCCCCGAGTGGCCAACAATTTTTAATATGTGGGTGTATGGATAGTTGCATCAATACTATGCGTTTACCGCATTACAAGATAACAGAATATGCTGAATAAATGGTGTGACATAACTACTGAAAAACTGCTGTACGGAAGCCATCTGCTTGTCTGTACCTGCATTGATGTGGCAATAGTAGAGATTGCCACTAAAGGCGTTATCTGTTGCTATGCCTATGCTACCACCCACCACCGAAGGTATGTACATAGTGGGTATCTGGCTGTTGCTGCTGCGTAATATGAGTACACCGGCCACATGATTTTCGATGGTGCTACCATCGGGAAAAGTAAAAAGACCTGCTTGATTGGGTGGAGCAACCACTACCTGCTGGTCGTTTTGTGTCTTTTCGAATTTGATATGCATGTTTCTTTTTACAATAAGCTCATGAATGTTGACTACCAAATTGCCGGCAATGTTGATATAAATGGTGTGTATGTTGCGCAGTACTGTATGTCTTACCGGTAGTTTCTTTTCGGTTTCTTTTATTTTGGTATCAACATCGGAGAATAGCGATAACTGCATTGCAGGAACCTCTATTACCTGCCCGGTAGTGTGTATTTGCCAGCTGCCAGAATAGTTTTGGTGAAAAAAGGCATCATTTACAAATATGAATGATGGATAGTCGGTAGGCTGCCAATGCGGAAACTTTACTGTGTGGATGTGGTTGGTAGTAAGATTGCGTAACTGTATCGTATTGTCATTTCTGTTGAAGAGAAGCATCAAAAAATGGCCGGTGGGCAGTGTGCCCATTGCGTAGTGACAGTTGTAGGTGGGTATACCAGTGGCCAATAATACCCAGCCGGTAACATGCATATTTTTGAAACCCGGATGATAGAAAAGATTTTTGTCGCGGGTTATCTGGAATATTGCTCCCTCTGCGGTTATCAACACTTTCCGGTCGGTTGATGCATTTACAAACCGTAAAGGAATAGCACTTGCAATAGTATTTACATGCGACTCGTTTTTTTCTTTTTGTTGCCATAACTTTTGCAAGGGTAGGGCCATTTGCTGCCTATGACTACGACCGCTTTTTGTTACATTGTAAAAATCGAGCACGCCACTGTTGTCTATGGCAATGATAGACGTTATGGCAGGATATTTCGATACAGTTTGAATAAAGTGTGGATGACGCAAGTTTGGTGTGCTTGTTATAACCACAACCTCCTGATTGGTGGGTGTGTTTTGAGCAAACCAACTATCGATACCTACCGATGCGGTGAGCGAAGCATCCATTTCCTGCATTGCCCCAAGTATATGCCCCACCGTAGTAAGTGGTAGTTGCCGGAATGAAGACCCAACCCCGAACACATCATACACCAAACTGCTACGTGGGTGATGCGTGACAGACACGGCAACAGCCAATGCAAGCAGCCGTGGTGTACCCCACATACGCAGCGAAGTATCTAACAAAATAACACGGTCGTTGTTGTGATGTGCGGGCGGTACCTCGCGCCGCCAGTACAGTGCCTCGTTGCTTGCCAGGCGCGATAGTAGTAACCAATCGTCATTAGCATATTCCGATAGAAGCAATCGGTCCAGATCGCCCTTGTTGCTAATATCGGCAATGCCACCAAGGGGCATACCACCCACCTGCGAGGCATGAAGTGGAATCTGGAGACCAGCCCATAAGAGAGGGACAAGACTACCTATTTTTTGTGTTTTGGGGTTGGTAGTCAGTTGGCTTATCAAATCGGCCGGGGTATTGGGTACTTTCGGCAATTCGGGTATTTCAACAGGCTCTGGCGGCAACCAATTGATGGGAACAAGGTGGGCCAATAAGTCTTCCAGCGTTTTGAATTTGGCCGCAAGCAGTGCCAACGGGCGAAACTCTACCCTTAGCAGATTGGGAGCTGAATAAATAGGTGCAGCAATAATGTGTGCATTTTCGGTTTGTGCCAGATACCGAACACATTTGGCAGAGTCGGTTAACGACAATAGTTTATGCGATTTATAAAATATAGACTGAAACAACAACTTTCGGTTGTTGCCCGCTTTTACATCCTGGGGAAGTGCAGCCAGTATACGCAAGAAGTTGCAGGCATCTGCCAATATTTCTTCATCCCTGCTTTGTTTGGCTAATGACAGCAAGCCGCTGGCCATATGCTCAATATTATCGGCTCCATTGGGGTTTGTTGCCACAATGGCAGCCAGCAGTGTGCCCAATGGTGGTATGCCTTGTGGTGCCAGCAGTTGCAATGCATCGGCAATGTAGGCGCGCCATGCTATGGTAGCACTGGTGCCGGGTACTGCCAATGCGGCAACTTGTGCGGCATCTTCCCACTGCCAGAAATAGCCATGGTAGGTTTGTGTGTAGGAAACTGCTATCATAATGTAGTCGCGTACAGAGCGGATAATGTGCCACGCACCGAAGCGCGGGATAATGGCACCAATGAGCTGAAAGGCACCATCAACCAACTGCCATCGGGCCGATGCAGTACCCATCCGCTGGCTTTGGGGTTGAGCGCATTTTCGATATGTGCTGACAAATGAGGAAATTCATAATCGACCCCAACGGGCAGCAGCACATGGCCTCGCCGCCAAAATATGTTGGCTGGCAAAGGCAGCAGCGGGCTGCCAATCAACAGGGCCTCATCAGCATCGATAACTACCCACAACAAGGCCGATAGCCGTATAGCCGGTGCCGTATGCACGTATTGTACCAATGTCGCACAGGAAACCAACATGGCGGTGGCACTTTGTTCCTGTACCGAGGGTACCAGTGCCACTGGTACCGTATCGGTAAGATGAAAAAAATGATGATTGAACGCAGGAAGCGAAACAGGCAGGGCATCGCATATGGGTTGCCAAGGCAAGGATGGTACCGGCCCATACGGCAGCTGACTGCCAATGGGAAATAGCAAACCCGACAACTGAGCATAGCATTGCAAGCCCGGAATGGATTTTACCGTAACGTCATTCATAAGCACAATGTTGAGACCTGAGACCCATAGGGTAGTGCCACTCCATGCTACCGATAATTGCGAATAGCGGCGTAGTGTGCCCAACACATGGGTTGTGGCATTGCCTACCGACGCATAGTAACTATTCATGAGGTTTTCAGGATTTGTGCCCACAAGTCATCTATCTCTTTGTCTATGAATTCTTTGTGCGTAGTGTTGCCTATCCATGCGGTACGGCTATGTATGTATCGTAGTTTGTCGCGCAGTATACTTTGTGCTGCGGGTGTCAGGTTGCCTCTATTCCACTGGTTGCTTAGCTCGCGTACCTCTGCCAGTATGGTCTCCGGGTCTGGGGTAGTAGCATTAAATGCCCGTGGGTGGGCTTGGGTCTTATCTTCATCACGAATAACATTGTCTACAATACCAGACAGCACATCGGCCTGCTCGCGGGTGTCCCATACATAGCGCAGTACCCACAAGTCGGCTGGTATGGCGGTTGTGCGCCCACTTAGCACCGCACTGGCGGCAATAAGGTTCTGGATACGCACAGCACGCCTGTCTGACACGCTGATACCAGTATTGCGTAGTGTATGTATGAGCCCTACATATTGGCGGCGAATGGCACCAACATCTACCTGCCGGGCCATTTGTTGCAATGCGCCTATTTCAGCGGGCGTTATCATGGGGCGATGTTGCGGCGATGTTGCGGCCAATTGCCAGCCCGCTTCCAGCACTTCTTCCAGCCGGTCGGTATCTACATAGCCACATTCTATACGCACCAGAAAACGGTCCAGCAGCGCATTCAGTGTCTCATCGGCAGGTAGGGCATTACTGGCACCTACAAACATCAGCGCAGGCAGCTTGCGGGTTTCGCGCCCACGGCGAAAGATGCGCTCATTCAGTGCAGTGAGTAAACTATTGAGTATAGCACTGTTGGCATTAAACAGTTCGTCCAGAAACACTAATGAAGCTTCGGGCATCATACCTGCTGTATTGGTTACCAACTCGCCTTCTTTCAGCCGACGTATATCGAACGGGCCAAAAATTTCGTTGGGCTCTGTAAAACGAGTGAGTAAATACTCGAATGTGTTGCCGTCTTTGATGCAAGATGCCATCATGCGCACTATGGCACTCTTGGCTGTGCCGGGTGGCCCCAGCAGAAAAGCATTTTCGCCCGCTACAAGACATATGCCCAGCAAGTCTACTATTTCGTCCTTACCTACAAAGGTTTGTTTGAGGTGTTGTAATACGTTATTGAGTGATTGAAAATTGCTCATTGGTTGTTGTTTCAAGACAAAAATCGGGCCAGAATGTGGCCATGTGCTGCCCCAATGCCGCCACCACTAACGGCTGTAGCTGTGGGTGTAATGCAAAAGTGCGGTGTTTGCGCGCTATCACCCTATCGGTATACAGTTGCGACAGACAGGCATCGGCCTGTATGACCGCAAAATTGGATGGGGTGGGGATGTTGGTATCACCTATTGCCGAATAATGCCAATCGGCCAACAGCGTCTGTAGTATTCCAATCAACTCATCGGCATCGTTGAGCCCGGTGAGTGGTACAATGCAATGTGGCAGGAAGCGTAGACACAAATCGGCAGAAAGAATGGCCCCCGGTGTAATATGGCCAGTATAGTTGGCAAACAAATGCCGTACCTCATCAATGGTTTGTTTACGGTACAAAACCAGTTGCGCAGTATGAAATAATATTTTTGCGGCCCATACAGCCGCATCGGCGCGCCATGCAGGTGGCGTATGTGGCCAATGTACACACTCCTGTTCATATTCGGTTTCCAACAACGCTACAAGACGCTGTTCATCGGCCGGGCTTATAGGTACCGCATTGGTCATCAATACCATCTCGCCTGTTTGGCGAAGGTGAATGATGGTATCGGAAAATGGGTGGGGAGATGTGGGCATTGGGGTGTTGTGTAATGCCAAAAGTAGTGCAAAAATGCATAAAAAAGGTAACGTATACGTGCCAAATGTAACATACACACGGCCAACCCTTGCTACATTTTCTTACCTTTGCGGCAAATAATAAAAAGACCACTTATGCCAGCAAAAGTTTATGACAACATTCTGCAGACAATAGGCCATACACCACTTGTGCGCCTGCACCGTGTAGTAGCAGACCTGCCTTGCAAGGTTTATGCCAAGGTAGAGAGCTTTAACCCCGGTAACAGCATAAAAGACCGTATGGCACTGAAAATGCTGGAAGTGGCCGAAAAAGAGGGCAAAATAAAGCCGGGTGGCACCATTATAGAAGGTACCAGCGGCAATACCGGTATGGGGCTGGCGCTGGCGGCTATAGTAAAGGGGTATAAATGCATCTTTGCTACTACCGACAAGCAGAGTAAGGAGAAGGTAGATATACTAAAGGCGCATGGTGCCGAGGTGATAGTATGCCCTACGAATGTGGAGCCTGAAGACCCACGCAGCTACTACCAGGTAGCCCGCCGCCTGCAAACAGAAATACCTAATAGCTGGTATGTAAACCAATATGACAACCTTGCCAACCGATTGGCACATTACGAGCAAACCGGCCCCGAAATATGGGAACAGACCGAGGGCAAGGTGACTCACCTTGTAGTAGCATCGGGCACGGGTGGTACTATAGTGGGTACGGGTAAGTATCTGAAAGAGAAGAACCCTAATATAAAGGTATGGGCAATAGATACTTATGGTAGCCTGCTGAAAAAATGGTTCGATACTGGCGAGCTGGACATGAACGAGGTACACCCGTATATATCAGAGGGTTTTGGCGAAGACTTTTTGCCTGAAAACTATGACCGTAACGCTATTGACCACTTTGAGAAGGTAACCGATAAAGATGGTGCCGTAATGGCTCGCCGCATTACCAAAGAAGAGGGCATTTTCGTTGGATACTCGGCAGGGTCTGTTGTTGCAGGTTTGCGCCAACTGAAGGACCAGTTGAAAAAGGACGATGTGGTAGTACTAATATTCCACGACCATGGTAGCCGCTACATAGGCAAGGTATATAACGATGAATGGATGCTGGACCGTGGCTGGCTGGAAGTGGGTACCGTACGCGACCTGATAAATGGTTTGGGCCGCCGCCGTCTGGTAACCATAGCGCAGGACTCAAAAGTATCGGACGCACTGGCACTGATGAAAAAATATGATATAGAACACCTGCCTGTGGTGAGCGGATTGGACATGGTGGGCTGTGTATCTCAGGCCAACCTGTTCAGGAAGCTGATAGAAGAAAACGATGTGAAGGGTATGGAGCTGACCAGTGTAATGGAGCCTATGCTGCCCGTAGTGCGTATGGATATGCCCGTAGAGCGGCTTACATCTTACATCAACAAAGACAACGGAGCTGTATTGGTAAAAGACGAAAGTGGCCAATTCAACATACTAACGAAGTACGACATCTTGAACGCATTTAGTAAGGGATAAGCTACCATACATCAATCATCCGGATACCTGAAATGGACAAAACAGTAACAACCAAGCCACAAAATGCACTCATACAGTGGGTGAGCAAACCACCGGTGGTGATGCCGTTGGTAGCAATGGCACATGTGGTAGCATTGGTGTATACGCTGGTTACAGCGGTGCAGCTTGGTGCTGGTGCAGCTTGGTATTGGTTGCAACCTTTGTGGCTACTGTTGTACACAGTTTGCTGGCTGGGGGCATGCTGTCTCAGAAAATGGGGAATGTATACCTACCTTCTGCTCACCATTATCAATTCGGTATCGCATATAGCTATCAAAGACCTATACTGGAAAGATGTGGTTTCCAGCAATCTTTTTCTGGTAGATATTTTGTTCAGCTTCTTTCTGATAATATACTTCAAACGCTTTAGATAGTGCATAGTAATACAATGAAAAACAGACGATTCTACAAATAGAATCGTCTGTTTTTTTGTTCCTCCTCTCCTTACCTATTGTAACAAGGTGGTTGTAAAGTCTTCCAGACTGTGCAACATACCATCTGCTATGGAAAAACGAGGATCGTTGTAATGAGCAGGGTCTGGTACGGCTATCACCTTCATGCGGGCAGCTTTGCCAGCTATGGTGCCATTTACCGAATCTTCCAGCACTAAACATTGGGTTGGCTTAACCCCCAATGAGGCTGCGCAGTGCAGAAAAACAGCGGGGTGGGGCTTGCCCAATTCCACAACATCGGCCGATGTAATGACATCGAAGTATTCGGTGAGCCCGAAATAACTGACCAATTCATTGACCATGCGTTGCGGAGATGAAGTAGCCAAACCAACCTTATACCCGTTATGCCGAAGCATGGTAAGCGTTTTGATAACACCCCGAAAAACTGACGCATGGTTTTTAGACAGGGCTATGATGTCGTCCAGTATTTCTTCGGCCACCTCGTTGGGTGTTTTCCCCTGCCATGGGTAGTGAGTTGCCCAGTGGTCTGTAACCTCGTATATGCGCAGACCGGTTGTTTCCTTAAACCGCTCGCGGGTGATGGGTATGTTGTGTTTATGGGCTATGCGTAGCATACTTTGGCCCCATAGAGGTTCGGTATCCAGCAAAAGCCCATCCATATCAAATATTACTGCATTTATCATTATCGTTAATCTATAAAAGTGGCGCAAAGATAAGGTGGCAACAGCGCGTAAAGCCCATGAAGTGTATGTGTTTGCACCCAGTAATAAAAAAACGGGCCTCGCAAGAAGCCCGTTGTAATTATTGTTGGTGCTACACCATTAGCTGAAAGCGTTGATGCCGGTAACATCCATACCCGTTATCAGCAGGTGAATGTCGTGTGTACCTTCATAGGTCACTACCGATTCCAGATTCATCATGTGGCGCATGATGCTGAACTCGCCTGTAATGCCCATACCGCCCAATATTTGGCGTGCCTCGCGCGATACTTTCAGTGCTATATCGCAACTATTGCGCTTTGCCATAGATATTTGTGCCGGTGTTGCGCGGTCTTCGTTGCGTAGCACACCCAGACGCCAGTTCAGCAATTGACTCTTGGTGATTTCTGTAATCATTTCGGCCAGTTTCTTTTGCGTGAGCTGGAAGCCGGCAATAGGACGGCCGAACTGCTCGCGCTGTTTGGCATAGCGCAATGCAGTGTCGTAGCAATCCATAGCGCAACCCAATGCGCCCCATGCTATACCGTAGCGTGCGCTCGACAAGCAGGTAAGCGGCCCGCGCAGCCCCTTGATGTTGGGGAAGATATTTTCTTTAGGCACCTTCACATTATCAAAAACCAGCTCGCCGGTGGCCGATGCACGCAAAGACCATTTGCCATGTGTTTCGGGGGTAGAGAAGCCTTCCATACCACGTTCCACTACAAGGCCTTGTATCTCGCCCTGCTCGTTTTTGGCCCATACCACGGCTATGTCGGCAAATGGTGCGTTAGATATCCACATTTTAGAACCATTGAGGATAACATGGTCGCCTGCATCGCGGAAGTTGGTAAGCATGCCAGCCGGGTTAGAGCCATGGTTAGGCTCGGTAAGGCCAAAGCACCCCATCAGTTCGCCGGTAGCCAGCTTGGGCAGGTATTTCATTTTTTGCTCCTCGCTACCAAATTTGTAGATGGGGAACATTACCAACGAACCCTGTACCGATGCTGTAGACCGAATGCCGGAGTCGCAACGCTCCAGTTCCTGCATCATGATGCCGTAGGTAATGTAGTCGAGACCGGGGCCGCCATATTTTTGCGGCAGGAATGGGCCAAAACAGCCCAGTTCGCCAAGGCCTTTAATCAGTTGTTTGGGGAATTCGGCTTTCTGAGCGTACTCTTCAATAATCGGAGAAATCTCCTTCTTCACAAATGCCCTTACTGTGTCTCGGATGAGTTTTTGCTCTTCTGTCAGCAACTCGTCCATCAGGTAATAGTCCGGATGCTGATATAAGTCTTTTTCCATGTTTGTTAAAGTTAACTTGAATTGAGCCGCAAAGGTAGCATTTTTGATATATTGGTATAATTTTGCACTACAATATTGTCATATCCTCCAATCACATTGTGGAATTTATAGCCTTATAATAATTATCCATACCACCTACAACTCAATGCAGCGTTGTGTTTTGAGGATGTGTGATATGTATTGTAACTGTTTATGATTCCATTAGTGAAAGATGGAACGTAATTTGTGCGAAAATGGAAAGACATCGGAACCTGGCAGACTCAAACAATTTGTTTGAAAAACGCGCCTGAATAGCAGGTTGGCAGAAGAGGAAGAGGAGCAAAGACGAAGATGTGAGTTGAGATTGTGTAATGTAGTACTAAAAAAAATTATCAAATTATGAGGCAGTTAAAGATTGCCACCCAGATTACTAACCGTGATTCGCAGGCTGTAGAGAAGTATCTGCAAGAGATCAGCAAAATCTCCATGATTACCCCCGAGGAGGAGACCACGCTGGCACAGAAGATACACATGGGCGATCAACGCGCGTTGGAGAAACTGGTGAAATCGAATTTACGTTTTGTGGTATCTGTTGCCAAACAATATCAACATCAGGGTTTGTCATTGAGCGATCTGATAAACGAAGGTAACCTTGGGTTGATAAAGGCGGCACAACGTTTTGATGAAACCAAGGGTTTCAAATTCATTTCGTATGCCGTATGGTGGATACGTCAATCTATTTTGCAGGCATTGGCAGAGCAGGGTAGGCTGGTGCGTCTTCCTCAGAACAAGATTGGCACCTATAACAAGGCCAATAAAGCATTTATTGCGTTCGAGCAGGAAAACGAACGCGAACCATCTACCGAAGAGCTTGCCGACATACTGGACATGAGCGAAACGGAGGTAACCAACATCTTTACCAGTAACACAAGGCACACATCGCTGGATGCGCCTGTACACGAAGCCGAGGATGTAGCCATGGGCGACCTGCTGGAAGGTAGCAGCGATACCGACAACGATGTAATGAAAGATTCATTGCGCAACGAGATAAAGAGAATTCTGAAATCGCTGAGCCAAAGAGAAGCTGAGATTCTTGCTGCCTATTTTGGGCTGGAAGGCGATAATGGCCCAAGTATTGAAGAAATTGGCGAAAAGTACGACCTGACCAAGGAGCGCATTCGCCAGATAAAAGAGCGCGCCATCAAGCGTTTGCAAAAAGCACGTTATAGCAATGCGCTGAAGGTGTATTTGGGATAAGTAATACAAAACATATGTAGTTTATGCAGCAGCCCGGCCACAAGCCGGGCTGCTGTTATTTTACAAATACGGGAAAAATACGGTATACAATACTCGAAGTGCGCATTATTTTTACACCACCCGGTAGCACTATGAAACTACAAGTCAGCATTTTACTCCTTAAAACAAATATAAAAACATGAGAAAAATCACGCTTACAGTTTGCACACTGGCTACTGCCCTCCTCTTTTCGTGCGGGGGAAGCGAAACAAAAGAAACGAAATCGGCCGAAACGCAAGACGCGCAAATGATGCAGGCTATGCCTGCGGCAAAAGTGAAAGGTGGTATCGGCCCCATTCCGGTACCTAACGATACAATGCACATTTTTCCGGTAACCGATGCTATAGAGTGTATTGATAATTTCACCAATTCCAACGGCACTATACAACAATACTCTTTCACTTTCAATACGGCAGAGTTGCTTACATATCTTGAAGGCACACATAGTTCTATCATGAACCTGATGCTGGGACAAGATAAGCAAGGCACAAAAATGTATCTGTTTATTGCACCGGTTGGCGAAGATGGCAGACATCAGTTTATGACCCGCAACGATACCTGCTTTGTTTTGACACAGGGTGCTAATGCCAACGTGCCCAACCATCTGGAAGCTGAAACAGCTACCATAGATACATTTTTGGTAGAGGCACTGGACACTGCACGGGCCCAACAAATGATTGCCGCTTACCAAAACGGACAATATCAGAAAAAAAACAATGGATGGCTGTACAATGCCAATGACATGATAGGCTTCCTGCGGGCAGGAATTAATGTACAGGGCGGCATGCAGTACACACAGTTTATACTGGCCGTGCGCGATGGTAAGATAGATTTGATAGCTACCGGCTCTCAGGACGGTGTTCATCATATGTATTTTGGCTATAACGATAAGTGCTGTGTCATGGAGAATTTTAATCCTTGCCCCACCTGCCTTACTGTAAGCGGTGGCAGCACGCTCGACAAGTCTCACTGTAACTATTAATACAATGTTACAAGAAGTACTATTCTACCTTTATCTAATTATTTTAACTTCCATATGCCTTGCTGGCATATGGAAGTTTACTGACCTTGATAAAGGGGCGAAAACAGTACTGAATATCATTTTTGCCTGCGTTGCCTGCGAAGGGTTTTCCTACATAGTAGGGCAGCATAATGATGACCGCTTGCCGATATATCATTTGTATAATGTTATAGAGATCATACTGCTTACCAAATATTTTTTCATTACTACAAGGTTCAGTCAACAATGGGTGTTTTGGGCACTTGTATTGCTATACATTGCTGCTGCGGTGGTGAACATTTGTTTTTTTCAGCCACTCAGGCACCTCAATTCCAACTATATTACTTTTAATAGTTTACTGGCTATACCCATGTCATTATATGCCTTGTACAAGATACTGATAGACGATAGTATAGAAAAAGTACAACACCATGTACATTTCTGGTTTTGGACATGCTTTATCATTTATTACAGTGCCAGTTTTTTCTTTTGGCAATTTGTAGGGTATTTCTACCGCAGCAATCGTCAGTTCTATAATATAACGCTATATATGCATTCTATTCTCAATATTGTTACCTATTCTGGCATATTGCTGACCTTACTTTTCTATCCGCAAAAAAAGGCCCATGAACATAGATAGGTCAATAATAATATTCATTGTCGGCACCATCACATTTGTATTATTTGCAATTACGTTGGTCGTATTCCTTTTTATTCATAAAAGAAGGCAATATGCGTTTTTACTGGAAAAGAAAACTATGGAAATAAACTATCAAAACCAGCTACTACAGTCCAGAATGGAGGTGCAGGAGCAATCATTTCGTTATTTGTCTGAGGAAATACACGACAACATTGGCCAACTACTCAGCATTGTAAAAATGCAGTTGCACAACATAAAGCGCAACAGCCACGAGGAGGATATTGTATTGACAGCTACAGACTGTACCGAGCTACTGGGAAAGGCTATAGCCGACCTCCGTAACATAAGCCATTCGCTTAGTAGTGCCTACGTACTGAATGCCGGCCTTGCAGAAGCTATAGAAAAAGACATTACCTACAGACGGTCTGCCAAAAAAGATATAAAATGCGAGTTGCACTGCGAGGGCGACGAATATGAAATAGGTGAGGAGCAGGAGTTGCTCATATTCAGAATAATACAAGAAGCTATAGGTAACGCTATGAAACATGCCGCCCCTACTGCGGTTGATGTATTTCTGAATTATAATCCGAAGCAATTGGTAGTAATTGTAAAAGACGATGGTAAGGGGTTCGATACATCTGAAACCCGAAAAAGTGGTATTGGTCTCAGCAACATATATGTGCGTGCCGAAGTACTGAAGGCAAATATTTCTATTGAATCTGCCCCGGGCAAGGGTACCAGCATCAGCCTTATGATAAACAGACCAGTTGTGGCTGCGTAAAGGTACTACGCCTTGCTAATGCAGTCACTTTCAAGTACCTTTAGAACAAATCTTGCATAGTACTATGATACGAGTTGCCATTGCCGACGACCATGTGATACTAAGAAGGGGTGTTGCAGAAATGCTGTCTAAAACCGATGGACTATCGGTAGTGGCCGAGGCAGGAAATGGTGTAGAATTGATTGATAAGCTGCAACAGAGCTACACGCTGCCAGATGTATGCATTCTGGACATTAATATGCCCGAAATGAACGGCTACGAGACGGCAAAAGCCATAAATAAGAAATGGCCTACCATGCGCATACTGGCCTTGTCAATGTACGATACGGAACTGAACGTTATAAAAATGCTGCGCTCGGGCGCACATGGCTATATCCTGAAGGACTCGGACCCCGAAGAATTGAAAGTGGCCATTTTTTCGGTTTGCAAAAACGGATATTACCATTCCGAACTTGTAACAGGCAAAATGATGCATGAGCTGGGCGAAGAAGATGCCAAATTCAATGTAGAAATATCGGAGAAAGAAATGCAGTTTCTCAAGTATAGTGCTACCGAAATGACCTATAAAGAGATTGCCAGCGAAATGAAGCTGAGTACAAGAACTATTGACGGGTATCGGGAGTCACTTTTCAAAAAGTTCAATACCACTACAAGAACCGGATTGGCAATTTATGCCATTCGGGCTGGCTTGGTACACGTATAACGCACTTAATCACTATTGTAGCGTTACTTTTTGCGCAATACTCCCAACGTTAGCCATGCGTAACTTAGCCACATTAGCCTATCTTTGAAAGACATCGTTCAAAAGATGCTGCCAATGCGCCTATACCTCATTACTGCCTCGGCTCTGTTACTATCTCATGTTGCCGGGGCGCAGATACCCTATATTGACTCTCGGGAAAAAATACTGCAAGGCATTTCGCTATACGACAGTGCCGACTACAAGAACGCTATTAATGCTTACCGGGCAGTGCATGAATGCGATACGAACTACGCATTGGCGCAATACGAAATGGCCATGGCTTTGCAGGCCGATACCGCATGGTTACAGGCAAAAATAGCTATAGATGAAGGATTGAAGGCGCGAAACCCAGCCCGCAGAGATTTGCTGCTGCTACTTGCTGCCAACTACGATTACCGACACAAAAGAGATAGTTCTATATGGTTATACGATTCGCTTACCCGATTGTACCCCAACGACCATCAGGCATGGTACGAAAAAGGTATAGTACTGTTCAAGCAAGATAAATATGACGAGGCTCTGCAATGTGTACAGAGAGCCCTTATTATCAATCCGGGGCATTTCCGTTCGCACTATATAGCTGCCACCATTTATACCATGCAGGGGCGACTAACAGAGGCAATGATAGCAGCGCAAATATCGCTGCTGATGACACAAAACCCATCGCTGGCCAAACAAGCTGTAGGGATAATGACCGGCATTGCTGAAGGAACCGACGAAACTGCCCAATACTACAAGGGCAGGGGCGAAAAATACAGTAACCCGCTGTTTGATGAAATTGATGAGTTGATACACTCGAAGGTGGCCCTCAGTAAAAAGTACAAGCTGAAGATGGAACTGAGTGACAACATCTTCAGGCAACTGCAATTGGTTATGGAAAAGGTGAAATATGATGGCGCCGACAGCAATTTTGTGATGCAATATTATGTGCCACTACTTACCGGCCTGTACGATACTGATATGTTTGAAGGATACATGCTGGCGTTATTTTCTGGTTTCAATTATCAGAATGTAAATGACCTTGCAAAAAAGAAAAGTGGCGATGTAACGAAGGCAAAGAAAATAGCTACCAACTACCTTACAAAAATACAAACCACCCGCGTGCTGCATTATGAAAAACGTACTAAAGCCAACGAAGTGTATCATTACTTTCCGGCAGATAACCTGATTGCTATTGGCATTGCCAATAAAGAGGAGGGCGATGTAAAGTACCTGGGCAATGTAAGTTTTTACAACAACAGCCACACACTGTTGGCCAGTGGCTATCACAACAACAAGGGCGTGAGAGAGGGGTGGTGGACAACCTATTTTCAGAGCGGCCTGCCAAAATCGAAAGGGTATTACCGCAACGGAGAAGCGGTAGACACCATGTACTATTACCACCGAAACGGCACTATAGATAAAATACACAAGCTGGATGTGCGTGGCGATGTAGTAGAAGAGTATGAGTACAACAGGGCCGGGTGGCTATATGCCGTTCGTAAAAAGATAAACAGCGACAGGGTAGAGGAGAAGACATACTACGCCAATGGTAAAATGCAAATGGCGGTAACGTATGAAAAATCGCAGATAGCAGATGGTACGTATGCTACATTTTACCCAAGTGGCAAGTTAAAACAAACAGCCACATTGCAAAATGGTAAAAGTCAGGGCAATTTCAAATCGTACTATGCCAATGGTGTTATGAACGAAGAGGTGCAGTACGATAAAGGAGAACTGAATGGGCCATACCATTCTTTTTATGTATCGGGCTCATTAAAGGAAAAAAGTACATTTGTAGATGGTAAGATGAACGGTGCATACGAGGAGTATTATGATGGAGGAGGATTGTCGGAAAAAGGACAGGTACGCAAGGGCGTGAAGGTAGAAACCTATGAATACACCCGCAGCGGGCGCATGTATTCCGAGTTCAAATGCAAAAACAATGGCCTGCCGGTAAGCATCCGCTTCACCAACAACGAGGGGAAAGTAATAGCGGCCAAAGATGATAGCAAAGGAATACAAGAATATGATATACTTTACCCCGATGGCAGCCTGCGTGCCCATATGAGGCTGAATGAGGATGGTAACAAAAATGGCCTGGTAACGGTTTACTACCGCAATGGAGCCAAAAGCGTGGAAGCCAATTACAAACATGGCACCACACATGGGCTATATACCGCATGGTACTCTACCGGCAAAAAAATGAATGAAACAGAATATACCGATGGTATCAGGAATGGCTACCTGACGGCATGGTATGCCAATGGTAATGTGCAACATGAGGGATGGTACAAAGGCGACTTGAAACAAGGGTTGTGGCGATATTACTTCCAAAATGGCAAGCTGAAGAACGAAATATATTACCTGAATGATAATACCGACGGCTGGTATAAAGAATATAATGTAAATGGTGAACTGACAGATATATACTACTTTGATAGAAGCCTGAACATAGCGAGAGCTTGTGTAGATACCACAGGAAAGGTATGTGATAGTGTACGCTACACACACATGCCCACCCATGCCAAACACAGCCATTGGCAACAGCCACACAATATAGCAGAATCGGAATATGATACAAGGTACTTTGAAGTGGATGGAAAGGCCATAAAAAGATATATAACCGGTGCTATATGCGAAGAGGCATATTATACCAATGGCAACAAGGATAGCACCTTTGCAGAGTATTTTCCCAGTGGCGTAGTGATGAAGAAAGGACAATATGCCGATGGCGAAAAAACGGGTAAATGGCTGGTATATAACGAACTGGGAGAGCTGGAGCTGGAAATGAATTACAAAAATGATGAGCTGGATGGATTGTACAAGGTATGGGGCGGCAAAAAACTAAGAGCCACATACAACTACCGTAACGGCAATAAGGAAGGGGCACAACACTACTATAGCGATGATAGCCGGGTGGCATTGGCACTTATATATGAAGATGGCGAACTGACCGGCTACAGCCATGAGGGTAAGGACGGCAAACTGCTGCCCGAGAAAAGACTGAAAACAGGCGAGCAAAAAATAATGGCTACCTACGCCAATGGCGACAAATCGGCAGAGCTGACGGTAGATGGTTTGCTGATAAAAGGGAATATGGCCACCTTCTACACCAATGGCAATGTATGTGAAGAACGCCAATACAACGAATTGGGGCTGAATGGAACCGTGAAGCGATATACAACTGACGGCAAAATAATATACGAAGGCAACTACACAAATGGCGAGCAACATGGCCCCGAAAAATACCGGGATGCCAATGGTGTGCTGCTATTGACTATAAATTACCAGTGGAATGAAAGGCATGGCACTACCGAATGGCGAAAAGATGCCAACTCGGCTACCAATATTTGGCACTATCGCTACGGACGACTAACAGGAACAAATTGATATGAAAGGGAATAGACAGATGATGCCGGTGAATGTAGTTATGGGTATTGCTGCTGCTATATTTGTTGGTACGGCACAAGCTCAAACAACCGACGAGCTGATGAAACAATACAGCAATGAACAGGCGGTAATATCAGACATTTCGGAGAAACTGACTGTAATAAATAAGGCAGGCAAATTAAGTGCATATAGCGAAGCGAAGAAAGAAAAATTGCTGATAGGGCCACAATCGCCTGCGCTGTTCAATACCGAATATATATATCATAGTTATTTCAATAAGTTGGAAGACCATGAAGAGGAAGCAATGGTACCAGCTAAAAAAGGGTACAAACGCATTACACGTACATCGGTACGCACCCAACATGCCGAGCAGAACAACATATTTTACGATGATGCCCGGCAAACAGAGATAGCGTTTGACGGATTGGCACCCGGTGCTCTCATTAGAACTGGCTATACACTGAGCCATACCGATGTGCATATGTTGCCCGCATACTATTTTCAGGAAAACATGAGGGTGGCAAAATCGGTATACGAAGTAACTGCCCCCAAAACGGTAGATATGCGATTTGTGCTGAAGGGGGCCGATGCCGACAAAGTAGTACGTACCCAAAAAGAGGGAAAAAATGACATCACCTACACATTTACAGCCAGCAACCTGCCCGCCTACCGTAGCTTTGAAGATGCACCGTCGCTGGCATGGCATGGCCTACACATAATACCGTACATAGCCGCATACAACAATGAAAAGGGAGAAAAGGTGCCTTTTCTCAGTACCCCCCACAACTTGTATACCTACTTCTATGAGTTTATACGCCACATAAACGTAACAGAGAACAAAGAACTAAACGAAGCCACCGACAAAATAACACTTGGTGCTGCAACCAATAATGAAAAAGCAAAACGTATATACCAGTGGGTGCAGCAAAATATAAGGTATATAGCCTTCGAAGATAGTTTGGAAGGTTTTATTCCCCGGCAAGCTGCAGCTATATACCAGCGAAGGTTTGGCGACTGCAAAGATATGGCCAGTATACTGATGGCTATGTGCCGCCATGCGGGCATACCGGCATACTTTACTTGGATAGGTACCCGCTCTAAACCATATACCTACGAAGAAACACCACTACCACTGGTAGACAATCATATGATATGTGCCATAAAACCAGCAGATAAATGGATTTTGCTGGATGGTACCCACTCGTTGATACCATATGCCGAGATACCCTACAACCTGCAAGGCAAGGAAGCCATGATAGGGATAGATGAAAAAAACTATACCATCATTACAGTACCCGAGACCAATGCTGATGAACATGGATACACCGACACCAGCAAGGTACATATAGACGGAAGAGCACTTGCTGGCACTGCGTCTATAGACTTTAAAGGACATATGTCGTGGAATATGCAAATAAACATGCTGTATACCAAGGACAAGGACAAAGACCTGATGACAAGAAATGTAGCTACCCGTGGCAATAACAAGTATTTACAATCGGGCTACACATTTTCGGTAGCACCTACCGAAAGGCATGATTGCCGGCTGGAAACCACCTTTACCATTGGCGACTATGTGCAGCAAGTAGGCAAAGAATATTATGTAAATATGAATTTGAAGAGGAATTTTGATGGTAGCTATATAGACACTGCCGACAGGACGGTTCCTTACTACTTTAAGTACAAAGACATCGAAACAGAGGTAACCATTTTAGACATACCTGTTGGCTACAAAGTATCTTACTTGCCACCTGCTGCCAGCAACAAGCTGGATGGCTACTGGTGGTATACTATCCACTATGCAACCATTGGCAACAAAGTGGTGCTTACCAAAACCTACAAGCTGGACAGCCTTACTATACCGCCCCAAAAGTTTGTGGCACACAACAGCATGATAGATAAACTGAAAAAACAATATAAAGAGTCGGTAGTACTGACAAGCGAAAAATAGACCGATATGCCACTTGCCAAATACTTTTTGAAATATTTACCCATGGTGCTACTTGCCG
Source organism: Chitinophagaceae bacterium (assembly GCA_021151685.1). Classification (GTDB taxonomy): domain Bacteria; phylum Bacteroidota; class Bacteroidia; order Chitinophagales; family Chitinophagaceae; genus Nemorincola. The sequence continues at coordinate 19,080 of JAGKWS010000002.1, read as the reverse complement.
GTGTGCCGGGCACGTTATGGGCTCAATATCCAACTATCAGCTACTGGGACGACACCCCGAAAAGCAAGGTAACCATACCAGAAAAATACCGGAAAGAACCTGCAGTGATACTGGAAGATAACTCCAGGTTGCGGTTTGTAACAGCAGACAAAACAACCGAGGCTTATGTAACCGTACACCGCGCGGTGAAGCTACTGGATGAAAAAGGTGTGGAGAGCTTCAACAAACTTACGTTTCCGTTGTATAGCGGGTACGAGCTGAAAGACATAAAGGCAAGAACCATATTGCCAGATGGTAAGGTGATAGATGTGCAACGCGATAAGGTAAAAGAAAACCTGAACGAAGATGGTAGCCGCACACTGGCGATAGCCATGGAGGGGGTAGTGCGCGATGCGGTAGTGGAGTTTTACGTAGAATATAAAAAACCACCATCTTATTTTGGAAGAGAGCTCTATCAATTATCTATACCGGTGCTGCATGGTACTTTCGAATTGCAATCGCCGGCCAGATTGAAGTTTGAAGAAAAAGGATACAATGGTTTCCCAACGGTGAGCGATACACTGGTGGGCAATACCCGGTATATTTTTGCTGAAATGAACGACATAGCACCATTGTCGCGTAATGAAACATACAGCTATCCCGAGCTGTATATGGCAAGAGCAGAATATAAAATTAGCTATCTGCCCGAAGAGAAGGGTAGTGTGAGGGTGTTTACATGGCAAGAGATGGTGCAGAAACTGTATAACAACGCCTACGATGCTGATGATAAAGAACGCAAGGCGGTAAAAAAGTTTCTGGAACAGGCCGGCATAACCGATAATGATAAGGAAGAGCAAAAAATAAGAAAAATAGAAGCTGCAATAAAGGGTGGCATAACGCTGTACAAACAGGAAACCAGCGAAAAAGGATGGCGATTGGAGCAGGTAATTGGCAAGAAAACAGCCACCGAAAGCAGTATGGTTCGTTTGTTTGCAAATTGTTTTGAGATGGCGGGGGTGAAGCATGAACTGGGGATGGCACCAGACCGCAGCGAACGTGTGCTGGATGATAATTTTGAAAACTGGGGTTGTTTACAACATTATGTTTTTTACTTCCCCAATCAGAAAAAGTTTTTATCGCCCGCCAGTGTTTATATCCGTTATCCATTCACCATGTCTGATGTTATTGATAACAAGGCTCTGTTTTGCAAGGCTACCGCACTGGGCGACATGACCACCGCTATAACAGATATACGAACTGTAACACCGGTACCACCTGCCGAAAGCCGGCACAATATAGATGCTGCTATCACATTCGATAAAGAGATGGAAGCTACGGCACGCATCCAGATACAGTTTACCGGATATAGTGCTATGGGTGTACGCGAGTATGCTGTGTTGCTACCCAAAGACAAATTGAAAGATTTGGTACAGTCAATTTCGGGATTGGCAGAAAAACCTGAACAGGTTTTAGACTATAGTGTATCCGGTGCCGAGTTTGATAACTATTTTGACAATAAACCTCTGATAATGAGTGCTACACTGAGCACACCTGAACTTACTGAAAAAGCAGGAAACAGATATATATTCAAGATAGGTGATGTAATAGGCAGGCAACAAGAGTTGTACCAACAGGCCGACAGACAATTGCCCATAGATATTACATACCCCCATTCACTTACCCGCACCATTACCGTTACCATACCCGATGGGTACAAAATACTGAACCCAGAGGCAACCAAAATGCATGTAGACTTTAAAAATGAATTGGGCACAGCCACCTGTGGCTTTGATAGCGACTACAAGATAAACGGCAACCAGATGACAGTAACCATCAGCGAGTTTTATAACCAACTGCACTACAGTGCCGATGCCTATGAACCATTCAGGAAGGTAATAAATGCTGCTGCCGATTTTAATAAGGTTTCGCTGATGCTGGGACAATAAAATACATGAATTTCTTCCCTAAAAAGAATGACCATGCTAATATACGATACCAGCGAACTGATTATTGAACCCATAGTAGTGCGCAACCACTATGCACCAGTGTGCGAACTGATGCGCATGCTGCATGAACATGAAAAGAGCCTGTACCCAAGAACGGCACTGTGGAGCGACATAGCCGATAACTATATGCAGCATGTTATGGACATGCAGGCACAAAACAACGGACAGTTTTGGGCGGCATGGTGGCGCGATAGAATGATTGCATTTATTTTTGGATATACCGAAGAGGAAGACGAAAGCCGTTGCGAAGAGGCCAGTGGCACCATAGCCTATATATCGGACGGTTATGTGCTGCCAGAATGGCGCGGAAAAGGGGTGTACCGAACCCTGAACCAGCAGATTGAAATGCAATTTACCGGCATGGGTATCAGCCGATTCACGCGGTATACACTTTGGAATAATGAACCCATGAAGGCACTACTACAACAAGAGGGCTACAAACTAACGCGACTACTGTACGAAAAGTGGGTTTGACCTAACATTATTCGGTGTGCAAACACAAAAGAATTGTCAACATATATAGCAATTTGAACAACATATTTATTACTTTTACCCCGCATTGGTGTACAATTTGTATTTGTGACACCAATGCGTTAAACTATCATTGATATGAAAAAAATCATTGGTTTTCTGACGATAGTAGCCCTGATAGGAGCCTCCTCATGTCTTAGAAAAAAGGACTTCGATTTTAAGCACCTGACTATCGAAGATTGGCAGCCCGATTGGGCATTACCGCTCATCAATTCTACGCTTACCCTGAAGAACATTGTAAAAACAGGAACTGTGATAAGCGAAGATGGCAATGGCGTATACTCGCTGCATTATGCAAGCGATGTGTTTTCGCGCAGGGTGTCAGACTATGTGCTCATTCAAGACCAGTCATTCAGCACTGGTGGCATCAATCTTTCATTGCCACAAAGCATACCTGCATTTTCGGGCAGTTTTACCGATTCTTTCTCTAACCACTTTACCTATACCGATACCAGCGGTGCACAATTGGCACACATCAATGTAAAATCGGGTAGTTTGAATTTTTCTATCAATTCTACATTTGCACACAGCATTAATGCCACCATCATCTTCCCCAATGTGAAGAAAGACGGAACCCCGCTGCAAGTAACTGCCAGCATTGCACCTTCGGGCACTGGCAATACAAGTGTTAGTCTTGCCGGTTATAGTTTCGATCTTACCAATGGTAGTACCGCTAAAAACTATGTGGCCTACAAAATTCGCTACACACTTACCGGATCTGGTCAGCCACTGGCTCCCACCAATAGCATTTCGGCCAATGTAAGTTTGCAAAGTTTACAATACAGCTTTATAGATGGCTTCCTCGGCTCATACACCATACCTATTCCTTACGACACCATTTATATAGGTGTGTTCGATAACACATTGTCTGCCAACATCTTCATTCGCAATCCTATGATACATCTCACCTTCCGCAACTCGGTAGGGTTGGGAGTATCTGCCCAGTTCGACCAACTGTTTGGCCGTACCAACAAGGGGGTGAATGTCAATATGACTTATCCAGCCATAACAGTTGCCGGTGCCGTTACCCCCGGCGAGACAGTTGTATCCAAGACAACTATAGACAGTACCAATAGTACCGTACAAAATGTATTCAACCCGGCACCGAACGAAGTGATTTATGCCGGCAGAATAAGGATAAACCCAGGAGGCAGTACACCGGTATATAGTTTTGTTACAGACAGTAGCCGTGTGACACTGGAAGCAGCAGCAGAGCTGCCAGCTTGGTTCCACATTATAGAATTTGCATTGCAAGACACAGTAGACCTCAAACTGCCCGAAGATAGCAGCCTGGTGAATAAGGCAGAATTCAAGTTGCTGATGGACAACGCGCTACCATTATATGGCAATGTTCAGTTGTATTTTGCCGATGAAAACTACAACTTCCTCGACTCATTGGTACCTACCACCAACGATGTATTAGGACAAGCCCCGGTAGATGCCAATGGACAAGTAAACGGACGCACCAAGGCAATAACCAATTTCGAGATGAGTCGCGAGGAGTATAATCGTATGGCACCCAAAGTAAAATATGCTGTAATGAGGGGGCAACTGAAATCGAGTGGTCCGGGTGATGTAAAAATACAGTCATCCAATAACCTGATTTTGAAGCTGGCATTCCGATTTAAGCTCAATGTTTCATCTACAGATCTATAGAACGACGCTTATGAAAAAAATTACATTATCATTATTATTAGGCATGCCATTGTTGGCTGGTGCACAAGATTCATACACTATGAAGTTGCTGCCACAGTTACATCAATCGCAGTGGGTGAATGCGTCCAATCAGACAGATGTAAAATTGTCGGTAGGCATACCCGTGTTATCTGGCATATCATTTTATATATTCAACTCTGGCTTCACTTATAATAGTTTGTTCAACAGAGTAAATGATAGTACAGTTAGTATCAACCCATCGAAGTTTATAGACAACCTGAAGGATAGAAATTTGGTAGCATTTGGAGCCAACATATCGTTGCTGTCTGCCAACATGTCTATGGGCAACTTTACTGCCGGTTTCTCTGTTTCAGACAGGGCCGATGTACGCTTCATGTACCCCAAAGACCTCTTTAGGTTTGCATGGTATGGCAATGGTGCCTACATAGGTAAATCACTAAATATTGGCGATTTTGGGTTGAATGCGTCGTGGTACAGAGAGTATGCACTGCACGGCACGTACAATTGGGGGAAATGGACGTTTGGTGCGAGCCCTAAATTGCTGTTCGGAAAAACAAACATCAATACGCGTACATCGTACCTGAATGTATATACCGATGCCGACTATTATGCACTGACAGCCCAAACAGAAATGAATGTGCAAACCAGTGGCTTAGCCGATAGTGCAGACCGTGCCGAGAACAGAATGAGCTTTCCAGGGTATGCATTCAATACAAAAAACAAAGGATTGGGCATAGACTTGGGTGCCAGTTACCAACTGAACGAAAAATTGAAAATAGCTGCCGGCATCAACAATTTGGGGTATATCAGGTGGAAGAGCAATGTACACAACTATTCGGCAGGGCCCACCTCATTTACCTTCGAAGGTTTTGATATAGCCCCCTTGTTTCAGGGCGACACAAGCGGCATATTGTCAACAGACCAGTATATAGATTCGGTTATTAATATAATCAAATTCAATAAGAGCAGCGAAGATTATACCACATCTTTACCCGTAGAGTTTTTTGCAATGGGTAGCTACGACCTTGGCAAAATGCATACAGTTGGTGCACAGTTCAGCACACAAAAGTTTAGCAAAAAGATGATTGTTGCTTCTACTTTGTTCTACCGCATTACGCTAAACAAACACCTTTCCGGTGCGTTGTCTTATACCATGAAGACCGGGTCGCTCTTTAACGTAGGTGGAGGTATAGTGGCACGATTTGCCGGTATGCAATGGTACCTGACAACAGACAATTGGTGGGCATCGGTAAAACCATTGGACAGCAAGAATATGAATGTGAACCTTGGAATGAACCTGACGTTTGGCGACAGGGCAAAAAAAAAATAAGGTAACCGGAAATGTGTTAGCACGCGAGCCTTTGCAACAAGACAATCGTAGCCTGATGCGGCTTCCAGCCGCTGACTCTGCCGATGATGCCACCGAAAATAAGGCACCGGAAAAGAGACCAGATGGCGAATGATTTTTTACCGAAACCCGCACCAAGTGTGGGTTTCGGCGTTTTATACCTTGGAGGTAGAAAAATAGTTTCAAAAAATATTTGGAGAAATGGATTTTTGAAATTTACCTTTGCACCAGTTCTTATACATTACTTATCAAGAAAGGCAGAGGGTTATGGCCCTGCGAAGCCTTAGCAACCTCCCTGTATGGCAATACAGGAACTGGTGCTAATTCCATCCCGGAAACGGGGTAGATAAGTCAGACGCAATCATCTAATTTTTCAGTCGCGACGGCGACTACATGATAATAGCTCCTCTGACCTATCGGGGGAGCTTTTTTATTTTTCACACAATCCCGGGTAGTGAAGAATAGGCAAGTTCATCCGGCAGGCTTTCTGATAAATAGTGTTTTGGAACGGTATTGTTTCACCATCAACCAAAAACAGAAAGCGATGAGCAACGCAACACAACTGATACACAGCATTCCGGTAGATAGCCTGACAGGTTCTATTTCAGTACCCATATACCAAACATCCACATTTGTACAAGATGCCCCCGGCGTTCACAAGGGGTTCGACTATGCCCGAAGCAACAACCCTACCCGGCAGGTGCTGGAGCAAACCATTGCAAAGCTGGAGTACGGCGAAGCAGGTTTTGCCTTTGCCAGTGGCCTTGCTGCAATAGATGCCGTAGTGAAACTGCTGAAAGGCGGCGATGAAATACTGGCAGTAGACGACATATATGGCGGTGCCTTTCGTCTGTTTACCCACATATATGCCAAGTTCGGCATCAAGGTAAACTATACCGACACTACCGATATACGCAATGTAGCAGCGGCTTTTACCCCCAACACCAAATTGGTATGGCTGGAAACACCTACCAACCCTACTTTGAAGATTAGCGACATACAAGCCATAGCCACCATTGCACACGAAAATGGTGCCATACTCTGTGTAGACAACACCTTTGCATCGCCTGCCTTACAAACGCCCATACGTCTGGGGGCCGATGTTGTGGTACACAGTGCTACAAAGTACCTGGGTGGGCACAGCGACCTCATAGCCGGTCTGGTAGTAACGGCAAACAAAGAGTTGGGCGATCAGATAAAGTTTATACAAAATGCCAGTGGAGCCATACTGTCGCCCCACGATAGCTGGTTGACCATACGGGGCATAGAAACACTGCATTTACGCGTACGCGCCCATTCGGCCAATGCACAAAAAGTAGCTGAATATCTGACACAACACCCTGCAATAGCACAGGTATACTATCCGGGCCTCGTATCTCACCACAATCATAAGGTAGCCTCTGCGCAGCAAAGAGGGGGATATGGTGGTGTTGTATCTTTTACACTGAGAAACGACACAGAAGACGCAGCCAAAACGATAGTATGCAGCACCAAACTGTTCAAGCTGGCAGAAAGCCTTGGAGGTGTAAAAAGCCTGCTGTGCCACCCGGCAACAATGACGCACAAAAGTATACCAGCCGACACACGCAGGGCCGCTGGCGTTACCGACAGTTTGATAAGGCTGAGTGTGGGGCTGGAAGAAGCTGAAGACCTGATAGCCGATCTGGAACAAGCTTTGGACCAGCTTTTGTACAACCGACAGGTAACCAGGGCAAACAAAGTTGCCGCCATATGGCTGTAAATGTTCCTTGTACACATTCAATTTATTCCACAACAAAAAACTGACAAATGATACTGCAACAAAAGAAAGAACTGATAATAGGCCTTTTTGGCTTTGGTACTGCTGGTAGCAGCTTGTATGAAGCACTGACTAACATACCCGAAAGCGGCATCAGCATCAAGCGTATATGCATCAGAGATGGTGCCAAAGTGCGCCACGCGCATGCTTCATTGTTTACCACCAATCGCAACGAATTGTTGCAAGACCCCGAAATAAACGTAATTGTAGAGCTCACCAGCGACCCACTGGCAGCATACGAAATAATATGCACTGCGCTTGACAATGGAAAGGCGGTAGTAACTGCCGGGAAAAAGACCCTGGCCGACCACCTGCCTGAATTGATAGAGCGGGCACAGGCAACCGGCTTGCCACTACTTTATGAGGCTGCATGCTGTGCAGGCATACCCATCATCAGAAATCTGGAAGAATATTATGCCAATGATTCACTGAAGAGTTTGCATGGTATTGTGAATGGCTCTACCAACTACATTCTGTCACAAATGACGGCCAACGGGCTCACTTTTGCGGATGCACTACAGCAGGCACAGGTAGCAGGCTTTGCCGAAGAAGACCCTACACTGGATATTGGTGGCGAAGATGCTGCCAACAAACTAACCATACTGCTGGCACATGCGTGGGGCATTACAGGGCAAAAACCTTTGTACTGCGGCATAGATAAAATACACCCTGCCGATGCCAAACTGGCCGCCGACCGTGGGCAATGTATCAAGCTGGTTGCAAGGGCGCAAAGGTTGCCCGATGGTAAAATAGCCGCCTTTGTACTACCACAGTTTATCAACAAACAAGGCAAAATAGCAGGTATACACAACGAATATAATGCCATAGAAGTAGCAGGCAGTTTGGATACTCAATTTTTTAGTGGCCGTGGTGCCGGTGGCAATCCAACTGCATCGGCCGTTCTGAGCGACTTGCAGGCATTGCGCTACAATTATTACTACGACTATTACAAGCTACATCATGGAGGCACACTACTATCCGGCGATTTCTATCTCAAAGTATGCATCAGTTACCGCAGCCTGTTGCATGTGCGTCACGAAGATTTTGTGCGTATAGATGAATGGATAAGCACCGAAAACCGTTGTCATATATCGGGTATAATACATAGTAGCGCGCTTGCTGGCAACTGGTGGAAGAGTGGAGTAACATCGCTCATAGTTTATGAGGATGGGCTGGCACCACTTTTGGAATTTGAGCCACTCTTGAATGCTACTCCTTCAAAAACCGACGCAACACACGCCCACCAGTAGAGGTCCACAGCTCTATATGGTACATGCCTGCGGGCAGGTCTTGCACGGCTATATGGTATGACCTGCCGGTGGGCCACCCTGTAGCAATACGGCACCGGTAATGCCCATGATGCGCCATGTATGCACATCGCCATCTATACGCAGCACCGTACGCACCGGGTTGGGGCTCACAGTTACTGCCATGGGCTGTGTGGTTATGTTACCCACCTCGTTGGGGCCTACCAGTACGGTATGGCTGGCGGCTGTAGCCGTATCGTAACAGCCTGTAGGATCGGTAGACGACAGGCGGGCGGTAATGGCATCGGTACCCGCTGTTTTGGTGTAGGTAACCAATGGTGCCGTGGTAGTGGCCAATGGCAGGCCATTGCGGTACCAGCTTATGTTGTAGCTGCTGCCCGCACCAGCCACCGTGGCAGTAACCGTTACCGTACTGCCCAGCGGTGCCGCCGTGCTGCCACCAAGGCTGATGGTGGGCATGACGAGTGGCGTTACTACCATGTGTATGGTGTTGCTGCTGGCCCATGCGGTGCCTACGCCACACACCTGCACCGTGGCTACACAACGCACACTATCGGCATGGGTGGGGGTATAAGTGTAGGTACTACCAGCGGTACTTACCACCACACCATTGCGGTACCATGTGTAGGTAGGCGGGGCCGTGCCAGTGGCGGTAGCCGTATAGGTTACTGCCGTGCCGGCACATACCGTATCGTTGGGCAGGGGGGCTATGGTTACTGCCACCGTAGGGGTAGGAGGTACATAGGTCATTTTGCGCACCCGGTGATTGAAATGGTCGCTGATGTACAAATTGTGGGCATTATCAATAATAACACCAGTAGGATGATTGAACTGGGCTGCCAATGCTGGCCCACCATCGCCACTATAGCCCGCAGTACCACTGCCCGCCACGGTAGTAATGATGCCACTGGCGGCATCTATACGCCGCACTACATGATTGTCCTCATCAGAAAAGTACATATTGTCGCAGGTGTCCATACACAACGAAAAAGGTTTGGCTATGCTGGCACTAAGGGCTGGCCCGCCATCGCCACTATAGCCCATGGTACCATTGCCGGCATAGGTGGTAACGATACCCGTGGCTATATCTACCCGGCGTATACGGGCATTATCCCAATCGCCAATGTACAAATTACCCGCCTTGTCGCGGCATAGCCCCATTACCCGGCTGAATCTTGCAGCAGTAGCAGGCCCACCATCGCCGGTATAACCACTGGTGCCCGTGCCGGCAAAAGCCGTAATGATACCGGTGACCATGTCAATAACCCGTACTTTGTAGTTGAAGCAGTCTGATATATACAATTTGCGTCCTACAGAGTCTAAAGCCAAACATGCTAATGAATTGAATTTTGCAGCGGTAGCTGGCCCACTATCTCCTGTACTACCAACACCATTACCCGCATATCGGGTAATGGTGCCGGTAGTGGCATCTATTCGTCTTATCTGACTCGACCACTGGTCGGCAATGTACAAATTGTCATTTTCATCAGTACATATCTGGTATGCCTTAACAACAGAGGCACATGTCGTATGTCCACCATTGCCCCAACCTGTTGGCCCCCCAGAGCGGTATCACTACCTGCAACTCTGGTAATGATATTTGTTGGGAATGTAACTTTATGAACAAATATTTGAGCGCATAACAATAGATTCCCATCATTGTCAAAATTTAGCCCAGCAGGGCTGGCTATTTCAGCTGAAATAGCCAGCCCTCAATCCCCCGTAAGACCTGGAGTACCTATACCTGCCACCGTAGTAATAGTTTGTGCTTGTGCATTCCCATATAACAGAACGGATAACAGAATTTGTACACTTTTCATTGTAGTATATTAAAGTTGTACACGTAAATAACCATTTCCTACACTCACATCAACATATATCGTACCGGGTGCAAAAGTAAAAGGTGGTGCAATCCCTATCCATGTATTATAAGTCGCCGGGTCAAGCCACAAATTATTAATGTGCATTGTACCTGCCACCGCTGAGTTGATACCATTACCAAACACTGCTGCATAGTTGTGGGTAACGGTGTTGCCACTACCACCTATTACCGTAGCACAGGCGGCGTTTACGGTATTGCTATCGCCACCCATTATGCTGCTATGCGTAGCCCCTGCGCATAGCACATTGCTGCTACCGCCACCTATAAAGCCATAAGATGCCGGGCAAGAACCCACTGTGGCACTACTTGCGTAGGCAGAGCGTTTGGGTATTGGGGTTTGTCTGTTTTTTATACTGTGTTTAGTCTATTATCAATTTCTGTAAATACATGGCATTGATGCGTATCTGATACACGCCCTTGGGCAAATGCGCTATGGGTACCATCACATGGGCATCTTCACCACTACTACTGACGACCTGCTGCCCCAAAAGGTTTGTACCGTTATATTCTTTTGCAGCCGTATATAGGCATATGCAATTTTGTGAAAATGTCAATAGGGCGGTATAAATAAAAAAGGGTTGCAGTACAAGACTGCAACCCACGATAGTGAGGGGTTTGTTATGTTTCCTTAGTGTATAGTAATGGTAGTATTAATGCGTTGGGTGCCATTGGTCAACGTCAGCAGGTAGTTGCCGGCAGGCAAAGATGTGGTTACAAGGATGGCTTCGCCGGCAGCATAGCTGGCAGCGTGTACGCGCTGGCCTACCATATTGGTAAGGGTAAGTTCTGTTGCCATGCTGTGCCATTCAGCAGGTGTCGTTACCGAGAAACTACCAGCCGATGGGTTTGGCTTTACGGCAATAGCTTGTGCTACCGGTATGTTGGCACCGCTTGGGGTAAGCACCGTTATCACAACGGCATCATAGTTCTCTACACCGCTGCATATTCCGCTGCTATACACACGGCAGGTTATCACATTGCCATTGGTGAGCGTAGTGGTACTATACGTGGCATTGGTCGCACCTGGCACCTCGGCACCGTTTACAAACCACTGGAAGGTTGGGGCAGGACCTGCATTGGTAGTAGCTGCGGTAAACGTACACAACTGGCCCGTGGCTATGGTAAGCGATGGCCATGCGGTAACGGTAACTGTAGGCATCACCGGTAGTAGTACTGTCATAGGTATACCTATGGTACTCACCGTATCGGCAAGGCGGCAGCGGTAAGTGCTACTTACCAGACAGCGGTACACATTGGCATGGGCCGGTACTGTGGTGTAGGTACTGTTGGTAGCACCCATTATTGGGGCTGCATTGCGGTACCATTGGTAGTAGGGGGTAGTGCCGGCATTGATGGCGGTAGTGGTAAATGTTACCGGCACTAACGAGCATACTGTATCGTTGGGCGTAACGCTGAGTGAGGCCGATGGTGCCAACGATGGTATGGTGTAGCGGGTAGCCAGTGCGATAACGGTATCGGCAGAGCGGCAGGCAAGGTTGCTGGCCATTTTCACCGAAACTACATCGCCATTAGTGGGGGTAACGGTACAGGTAACACCTGCGGCAAACCATGTACCATTTACATACCAGTTATATACCGGCAGGGTACCGCCATTGGTAGGGAAGGCTGTAGCGGTAAGGGGCGCACCGGTGCAAGAGGTGTCGCCTACCGAGCTGAAGTTCATAGATACTGATGGGATGGCAAGGGGCTGTATAATAACAAATGTACTTCCGCTCATGTTGCGGGTGCAACCTGTTGCGGTATTGATGGCGGTAGCCGTGTACACACCGGCAGCAGTAAGCAGGCCGAAGCCAGTTGCAGTACCGGTACCTATAGTTGTAGCGGCCAAACCAGCTACAGAGTACAACTGGTAGGTTACGCCCGGCTGCGACCCCGACAAACCAATGCTCACTCCTGTGCCGCCGGCGCAGTAGTTGCCACCGCCGTTTACATTATATATTAAAGGCAGGGCATTGACAGTGATGGCACCATTGGTAGCACAGCCATTAATACCGGTAAAGGTAACGATGGCCGTACCCGCCGCAACACCATACACCACACCCGCTGCCGATACTGTGGCAATGGCAGGGCTACCTGTACTCCATGTACCCGATACGCTACCAAGCGACAGGGTAGTGGTGCTACCCTCACATACCGACACCGTACCTATGGCTCCCGGCAGGGCATTTACCGTTAGCGTAGCATAGCTGGCGCAGCCACCCGGCAATGTGTAGGTAATATAGGCTATACCAGCCAACACGCCTGTAGCCACACCTGTCGATGTGTTGATGGTAGCTACAGAGGTATTACCACTTATCCATGCGCCACCTGTAGACGTGTTGGTCAGTGTAGTGGTAGCCCCCTCGCATACCAAGAAGGTGCCTGCAATGGTTGCCGGTAGCGGGTGTACCGATACTATGGTGGTAACTGTGCAGCCAGCACCTGTGGTATAACTTACCAATGCGGTACCAGCTACAATGCCGGTAACTACGCCTGTACCTGCATCTACAGAAATAACAGATGCATCGCTACCCGTCCATGTGCCACCTGTAACAGTGTTCAGCAACATGACCGATGTACCGCGACACATGGTAGTAGAACCGGTTATGGCGGGGGGCAGAGGGGTAACCGTTACCACGCGAGAGATGGTGCAACCCGACAGCAGACTATAAGTAATTTGTGAAGTGCCTACCGACAGCGAGGTGAAGACACCCGTAGTGCTGTTGATAGTACCCACGGTCACGTTCGATGAACTCCATGTGCCACCGGGCACAGGGTTACTGAATGCTGCATTGTAGCCGGGGCACATCTGCATACTGCCTGCAATACCCGGAGGGGTAGCAGTTACAGTTGCATTTACCGCACGGTAGCAGCCTGTTGAGGGTATGGTATAAGATATAGTTGCCGTACCTGGTGTGTTGCCTGTGACATTGCCGGTAGCATCCGTTGTAGCGATAGTGCTGTTGCTGCTGCTCCACACACCCGCAGGGGTAGCATTGGTGTAGCTCACAGTAGCACCGTTACATATGGTTAGCTGTCCCGCAATGGCCGCTGGTGTAGGATGCACAGTTATGGTAGTACCTATTGAGCAGCCTGTACCGGTAACGGTATAATAGATATTGGCTGTTCCCGTAGTTACACCGGTCAGCAGTCCGCTGGTATTATCAATGGTAGCCACAGTGGCATTGCTTGTAGACCACGTACCGCCACCGGTAGCATTGCTCATTGTAGTGGTAGCACCTGTACATACGGTAGATGCACCTGTAATAGCCACCGGCAAAGGATTAATGGTTTGGATTCGGCTCATGACGCAGCCTGTGCCTATATCGTATGTGAGGGTAGTGGTACCCGCTGTTATGCCAGTTACAACACCTGTCATTGCGTTCACACTGGCATTAGCCGATGAAGACGACCATGTGCCACCTGTTGGCGTACTGGTCAACGGTACTGTGGCATTAACACAAACTGTGGAAAGACCGGTAATTACTGTAGGCATTTCGTTCACTGTTACTACCGCCAGTTCATAGCAGCCATTACCCAAGGTATAAGAAATGAGTGCTGTACCTGCTGCTGTACCTGTCACAAAGCCAGATGATGCCCCTACAGAAACTGGTGCGCTGGTTGCGGCAGTCCATATACCACCAACTGTAGCATTGGCCAATATGGTTGTGGCCGTGCGGCAAACGGTCATGGTACCTGTGATGGCTGCCGGTGCTGCCAGTACGGTTACAACGGTAGTAGTAGTGCAACCCTGTGCCGATGTGTAGGTAACTGTGGTAGTGCCCGATGCAGCACCCGTTACAATGCCGGTGGCACTAACAAACAGATTGCCGTTGGAGGCCGACCAAGTACCACCTGCAATGGTGTTGGCAAGTGTAATGTTGGCACTGTTGGCACATACCGTACCGGGGCCGGTTATGGCTGGTGGCAGTGCATTTACTGTCACTACAGTTTGTATGGCACAACCCGTTGGTAACGTATAAGTAATAGCAGAGGTGCCGGCGGTAATGCCATTGGCAACGCCCGTAGTGACATCAATAGTTACATGGGCACTACCTGAAGTCCATGTACCGGCACCAAAGGTATTGGTAAGCGCAATGGACCCTCCCTCACAAACCGAAGTCGGTCCACCAATGGTAGCAGGTGCCTGCAATACAGTAAGTGAATAGATAGTATAGCAACCTGAGGGCAGTGTATAAGTAATGGTTACAGTACCTGCGGTAACGCCGGTTACATCGCCGCTTGTGGCATTAATATTGGCATTGGTATTGCTGGCAGTCCATGTGCCGCCCGTACTGGTAGTGGCCAGCATAGTAGTGGCACCTTCACATACGCTGGTGGCACCAGTGATGGCTACAGGTAGGGCGTTTATGGTAATGGTATAGGTAGTGTAGCATCCACCGGCCAGTGTGTAGGTAACAACGGAAGTACCATTGCTAACGCCGGTGATGATGCCAGAAACAGCGTCGATAGTGGCATTGGCATTACTTACCGACCATGTACCCGCTGTCGGCGTTGCCGATACAGTTATTGTCTGGCCAATGCATACTGCCGAAGCCCCGGTTATAGCAGATGGAGTAGGGTTTACCGTAAGTGCCGTTGTGGCAACGTTGGTACAACCCGCATTATTTGCAGTAGCAGTTACGGTAGTGGTGCCTGCTGTAGCCGGCAGGTAGAATACACTATCGGTAGCTGTACCGGTGTAAGCTACAGTTGCCGCCGCATCGGTATACAGATCTGTGATTGGTGCAAATGTTATGGGTGCTTGCCATGTATAGTGCAGGGTTACAGACCACTGCATGTTGGGGATTACAGTATTGGAGAAAGCCGTATTGTTGTAAATAGACAGCGACCATGTACCGTTAGGGGTGCTATACAATGATGGCCATGTGGTAACGTTGGCAGTATAGGGCGTTGCGCCCACACCAGCGGCAGCATCTGCAGCCCACGTACCGGTGAATGTACCAGATCCTGTGCCCAATGAAGTTGAACCAAGAGAGCTGACATTTGTATTGGCAAACAATGTGGTTACCGTGCTTGTGTGCGACCCCCGCTGATTGATGAGGTTAAGCACATTGCCATTGGGCGCTTTAATGTTGATGACGTAATCGTCTTGCCATGCAGCACCAAAGTTGATGATATTGACCGATGCACCGGTAATAACCGCCCCTGCTGGAATACCCGCTATAGTAATACCATTGGCTATGGTGCCAAAAGCAGCAATAGTACCCGGTATGGTTACTACTCCCGAGTTCACCGTAGTAGGCCCGGCAATACCGCCATTGGCACGCAGCACAAAAGCAGCATCACCGGCACAAGCGGTGGCACTTGCCGGCGTTACAGAAAGTGAAGAAGGGGTGATAACATAACTCACTGTAGCCGTTGCTGTGTTGCTGCAACCGGCAAGAGTAGTACCGGTTACAGTATAGATAATGTTGGTGGTAGGGGTAGCTGTAACGCTGCTGCCTGTAGTAGCCGATAGTCCTGTAGCGGGTAGCCATGTATAGTTGTCGGCACCGGTGGCCGATATAGCAAGGCCACCACTGCCAGTACAGAAACTACCGCCAGTGGCGGCAACTGCCGGAATAGGATTGATGGACACTGTACCCATGGCCGATGTAGCCGACAATCCCGATGAGGGGCATGTGCTGGTACACCAATAATAAGTAGTAGCTGTTTCTACCCCGGTGGTATAGGTGTTGTTGGTTGCGCCGGCAATGGCAGTACCCGGAGCTGCAGGTGTGGTAGATGACGACCATTGGTAGGTAATATCCGTTGCAGATGTACCCGCTGCAAGTGATAGGGCAGTGCTGCCGCTACCGCAAAATGTACTGGTAGCGGGCGCAACGGTGCCCGATGCAGGCATGCCCGAGCAGGTGGCAGCGGCTACATTCAGCAAGGCGGCACCAGACGTGGTGCTGCCGGAACAATTGGTAACGACGCAACGATAGGCATAACCATCCCAAGAGGCCGGAACAGCCGACAAGGATAGGGTAGACGAAGTAGCACTGCCCAACAATGAGAAACCCGAATAACTACCGGTGGGGTCAATCGTAGCACTGCTGATATTGACCCATGTGCCACCCGAGAGGCCCGACGTGTTGCGCTGCCATTGAAAGCTGGCGGCACCCGATACACCACTTACAGTAAACGAAGTACTGCCCCCTGCCGGTATGGTAGCCGCTACCGGGCTGCTGGTAATAGCAGGTGCCGGGTAAGTTGCTACCGTACCGGTTACAGACAGACCCGAGCCAAATACATACCAAGTACCTGCAGATGCACCGCCGGAATTAACGATGCGGAAGGTGATCGTAGTATTACAGGGTACATTTTGCAGATCGGTTATAGTAGAGAGTGTAACAGATGGTAGAGACGCTCCGGAAGACGAGGTACTACTGTAGGTAAATGCACCACCGGGTACATTGGTAAATGTAGACCCATCGGTAGAGTATTGTAGCTGACCAGTGCCGGGGCCTGTACCCGAGCGGCGGTAGAACAGCGATAGAGAGGATAAGCTTACCTGATAGCCGGCATTGGCCCTGATGGTAAACGAAGCATAATAGCCTGCCCAATTGGTACCCCCCCAGGCACTACCGGCCGCTGTACCACCGGTACTTACACCAGGGCCACGGGTAAGGCCGCCTACGGTAATATTGGGGGCTACTGTAGTAGCTGCCCACGGCGAAGGCCCATAACCGCTAAGGCCAGCCGGGCTCCATGCTGCCAACTGCGCAATGGCCGGTATTACGGTTGCCAGTACCAGAAAGAGCAAAATAGTCAAGGTCTTTTTCATCAATTCAATAGTTTACTTGTTTGTATGGTATAGGAATAATTTTTATTTTTTATTCAAGGTCTGGGTTGCATTGTGCCGATAGCAAAATTGACATAGGAAGATTGCGTAGGTAGGTACGAATGGTTAAATCTGTTTGAAGAAATTGTTATGTATAAAATTTGTTATTTACTTGATAAAGTGCGTGTGAGATACACCAATACCGGATAGTGATCGCTGTAGCCATTGTCCCATACCTGAGATATGGTGAAAGAACGGTGCGGCAATCCCTTGTTGGGGCCTATGCTGTGGTTCAGGAAGTCGCGGTTGAAGATCTCGCATTTGTAATACTGCCAGCCGGTATTATTGGCATTTATAAACTGACCAGTGAGCATTATTTGGTCTATCAGCGACCATTCGCCACGGTAGTTTTCAGTACCCTCACCTTTTTTGTAGAGTCTTATCCATGGGTTAAAGATGTCGCAGGGGCTTGCTTTTTCGGCTTTGTCTACGCATTTCAGAATTGCTAATGGTTCGCTGGTCGGGTTATCGTTCAGGTCTCCCATAATCATCACCTTGGGGCAGTGGCTGGTAGCCTGCAAAGAGTCTACCAAGCGTTTGTTTACCTGAGCTGCCATAATGCGGCCCGGTGCGCTGGCTGCCTCCCCGCCACTTTTTGATGGCCAGTGGTTCACCAATACGTGTATGGTATCGCCGGCAAGTGTGCCAAACACATGCAATACCGCACGGGTTGGGCGTTTCCATCCTATGGTTTCCACGGGTACCGGTACCGGTTCGGCCCCTAATAGTTTAAAGTATCGGGGGTTGTAAAGCATAGCCGTACTGATGCCACGCTCATCGGGCGTGGGAAACCATACATGTTGGTAATTGCGTGCCTTTAGCTCTGGTTGCTGGCAGAGGTCGGCCAGCACTGTGGCATTTTCTATTTCTACCAAGCCTATAATGGCTGGGCCATCTGGAGTAACATTTGTACCAATACTACTAAGAACAGTAGCCACATTGTGCAGCTTTTGCCGGTATACTTCTTCGGTATAGTGGTATGGACCACCGGGGGTAAAATCATCGTCCTTTTTCAGAGAATCGTTGACGGTGTCGAAGAGGTTTTCGCAGTTGTACTGACCAATTGCTACTACCTGACGTTGTGACTGTGCATTTGCCACAAGGCTGCAACCGCCAAGTAAGGTTGCCAACATAATACGGAACATGGGTTGTGAAAATTTGCGCAAAACAAGGTCAGTTACCATGATAAAAGTTGCTGGCTACAATTTGATAACACAATGTTCAAGTAGTGATAAACGAATGGTAACGCTGCGAAAACCCGCACCGGAAAAGGCTTCCATAGCTTTGCATCCATTTTTCTGCAACAAAAAAACAACAGTGTACATGGCCCGGAGCGCAGTAGTAGCCACCATTATAGCAATGCACTTTTCCCCAATTCTTACAGCTCAGGTAAAACAGCTGTCGGTGGTACAGGGACAAGTATTTAACAAAACCACCAAGACACCCGTATACGATGTTACGGTGTCTATACCATCTCTATCGCTTACAGCCAGTACCAATGGCGAGGGTAACTATACCCTCAACGAAGTGCCCTACGGCAACTATACCATAGTATATAGTGGTGCAGCTATACAGACATATACCATGGCTCTAACTGTAGCAGCCGACCGCACCAACATAGAGGATGTATATGTTAGTACCCTTGAAAAAGCACCGGCACCAGACAATACAGAGATTCCTACCATCTCTATAGAAGACAACATCTCCAATCAGGATGACGATGGATCTGCCAGTGCAGGAT
>JAGKWS010000089.1 GCA_021151685.1 Chitinophagaceae bacterium | reverse complement strand
ACCTACGGGGCTACCCGTCATGGTAATGGTAGTACCCGCACATACTGTAGCAGGGCCGGTAATGGGTGTAGGGGCAGGGGAAACAGTGACTACCATCGTGCTGACGCATGAGGTGGGTGCTGTATAAGATACTGTTACGGTACCAGTTGTTGCGCCATAAAGTACTCCGGTAGTAGCACCGATAGTACCTACTGCGGTGGGACTGCTGCTCCATGTGCCCGAAGGCGTAGCACTGGTATATGTTGCGGTAGCACCCTGACATACTGTTACCGGACCAGTAACAGCAGCCGGCAATGCATTTACCGTAAATGTTGTGAATGACAAACAGCCTGTAGGCAGCGTATATGTAATGTTGCAGGTACCGGCACCAACACCAGTTACTGTGCCCACACCAGCCGATGGAACGGTTGCAATTGTGGGACAGGCCACACTCCAGGTACCACCCGGCGTGCCATGCGTAAATGTAATGCTGCTACCGATGCATACTGCGGCAGGGCCAGTTGGCGCTGCGGGTGCAGCAGTAACTGTGATAATGCGCGTTGCATAACAACCGGCACTCAGTGCGTATGTGAGCACTGTAGTGCCATTGGCAACACCACACAATGTACCAGTAGTAGACCCTACGGTAGCCACGGTAGTATTGCTACTACTCCAAGTACCGCCTGCCGTAGCATTGGCGTATGTGGCGCAAGAGCCGTTACATATAGATGCCGGACCGGTAATGGGGCCGGGGGCCGTAACTACAGCAATAGTATCTGTAGCGCGACAACCAGCCGATGTGTATGTAAGAATAGTAGTACCTGCCGCAGAACCGGTAACTACACCAGTGAGCAAACCGACCGTAGCGACACCCGGAGGGGCAACAGACCAAAAACCGCCCGCAGGCGCACTGGTGTATGGCGTAGCCACACCGACACAGATGCTGGGTGGGCCAGCAATGGGAGCCGGATTGGCCGCCACTGTAACTATAGTTGTTGCATAACAGCCTGTAGGCATAACGTATGAAATAACT
Organism: Chitinophagaceae bacterium; assembly: GCA_021151685.1. Lineage (GTDB taxonomy): Bacteria > Bacteroidota > Bacteroidia > Chitinophagales > Chitinophagaceae > Nemorincola. The sequence goes on along the minus strand of JAGKWS010000089.1, from coordinate 16,860 downwards.
GTAGTGCCGGGTGCTATGCCTGTAACCACCCCGGTAGCCGCATTAACCGTGCCAATTGCTGTAGACAAACTGGACCAAGTGCCACCCGAAGGAGTAGTAGCCAATGTTGTAGTAGCCCCAACGCAAACATTGGTAGGGCCAGTGATGGCGGCGGGTGTTGTGTGTACTGTAAGCGTTCTGGTAGCAAAACAAACACCTACTGTATAGGTAACGGTAGCAGTGCCTGCACTAAGACCTGTGAAAACACCGGTTGGAGAAACCGTACCTACCGCAACCGGGCTACTGCTCCATGTACCGCCGGTACTGAGACTGGCCATTGCGGTAGTAGCACCTACACATACAGTAGGTGTACCGGTGATGGGCAACACAGCGGCACTGGCATTTACCGTAGCGGTAGAAACAACCGTACAAGAAACACCAGGAATAGTTGCTGTAGCAGTATAAACTGTGGTAGATGTTGGTGCTGCGTACACTGTATTTACCAGTGTACCGGCAACATATGGAGTAGTAAGTGCCGCATCGGTAAAGAGACCGGTAATGGGTGTCCATGAATAACCACCTGGAGGGGTGATGTAGTGAATTCTCACCGTCCAGCTATTAACGGTAGCGGCATCGGGGGTAGCCCAGTCGCGGGCACACAACCGCCACGGGCCATTGGGCGTAGTGAACAATGGAGCCCAAGTAGCAACGGTAGAAGCAAAACCTCCGGGACCTGTGCCTATAGTAGCATCTGCAGTAAATGTGCCGGAAAATGGAGGTGTGGCAGCCGCAAAACTGGTACCTCCCAATGAGCTGATAGTGGTACTGATAAAGTTGTCGCCGGAACCACCACGACGGTCTACCAAATTGAGGTTGGCACCGCTGGGAGCCTGTATGCCAAATGTGAGATCACCATCAAAGTTCATCAACACATTGTTGAGTATAACGGCACCATCTAATATGGTAGCACCAGCAGGAATACCTGCAACATTGATGATATCTGTAGCACCGGCAACAGTATTGTCTGGTACTACAAACGGTGCAGTAGAGTTGAAATTGCTGGTAACATTGGCAGCAGGTATGGGTGGTGCAGTGAGCATTTGGGGAGGCCCACAAACGGTTGACACTGCTGGCGTGATAGTGAAGGCAGCGGGGCCGGGGCCCAGTGCTACCGTGGTTGTTGCACTCATGCTACAAACGCCATCGGTAGCAACGAGCGTATATACACCTGCGGTAGCTGCAGATATAGCAGGAATAACCGCCGTAAGCGATGTAGAAGAAAACCCACCGGGGCCAGACCACGTCCAACTGGTGGCACCACCACCTACTGAACCAGAAAGTGTTATAGGTGTACCCGGACAAGCCGGACCAGAGTTTATAGCAGATACAACAACCGGACATGGCGACCAACGATACACCTGATTGGCAGCAGGGAAGCCTGCGCCCAAACCATCAAAAAATGCCATAGTTGGCACAGGTGTAGGTCCGTAAGTAGGACCTGGTAATGTTCTTACATCGGCAGCGGTATTGGTGATACCTATAGTACCACTCGGAGTACCATAAGTATTGACACCGTAGCAGAAGTCTATCATGTTGGAACCTTCATACAGTTTCACCTGAAGATTACCATTACCACTGGTAGAGAAGTGATGGAAGTTATTCCATTCGAAAATAAAAATACGATTGGGTGCGGTACCTATCGTTTGGTAATAGGCGGTATGCCCGGCCCCGTGCAAATCATCCCAGAAAGGCAAAATCCAACCGGCAGAAGCGATACTACCAGTAACATTCGTCCATGGGGTTGCACCCGTGTTGGCAAAATTCAAAAACCCATTCGAACAGGCCGCCAATTGGGTATATGGGGTACCACAATAAGTGAAGGTGAAGCCAATAGGGATGTTTGTTTGCGTAATATCATCTGCACTGATGGCTGCGGCTGTGCCGGTAGCCGAAATGGATGAATAGGGTGCTGAAAATGCAGAAAAAAAGTATGACGATGTTGTTTGGCTATTCGCATTGCTACCCAACAACACCACTGCGGCACACATTAACAGACTGCGTAGAAATTTCTTCATTTTACAGTTTTATAACTTCAGGTTTAAAGCCTGATAAACAAAAATAGAATGTTCAGAAGAAAAAATCAAATATTATTAAAAACACATTCTTAATTACATGTTGAATTCTTCCGAAACTGGTTAATTTCTGATTAATAGACCATTTATCACAGGCGCAACTATTTTGCAAAATGTTAGTACCGTTACATTTTTTTGCAGGTATTAACAATTTGCCGATGGTTAATAGATGTTGGTACCTGTAAACATAACAGCGCAGTGTGTTGTTTTGCTATGCCGAACTACCCTTTTTTGTAAAGAAGTGTGCGTACTCTACTTTTTTATAGATGATATTGTTGGAAACATTTTACCAAGCTTTTGAAAAAACTAAGAGAAGAGTACAAATAAGTAAGACCTGCAAAAATATTTATCGCCTTTTACATGGTTGTTTGTGGCTACCACTTCGGGATATTAATTGCTATAGGTATGGATAATGCTACAAAAACAGGCACGTTTCGCTTAAAAACGATATTTGTCATAAACACAAGCTGCCAATCTTAAACAGGCTCTTACTACTTTTGCATTCTTAACAATTTTGAACAATGAACAATAGCGCGTATAAACTGGATACAAAACTGATACATGCCGGGATAGAACCCGACCCTACTACAGGGGCCATTATGACTCCCATCTACCAAACGTCGACCTATGTACAGGCCGCACCGGGAGACCATAAGGGATATGAATATGCACGTACCCAAAACCCCACCCGTACCGTGCTGCAAAATGCATTGGCGGCCATAGAAAACGGCACACATGGCTTGTGCTTTGGCAGTGGTATGGCGGCAACCGATGCCGTAATAAAATTACTGAGCCCCGGCGACGAGGTAATTGTATCGAATGACCTGTATGGCGGCACCTATCGTATTATGACGAAGGTATTTGCCAACTATGGTATTAAGTTCCACTTTATAGGTATGCAAAATGCCGCTGACATAACACAACATGTGAATGGCAATACCAAAATGATATGGATAGAAACGCCTACCAACCCGCTACTGAACGTAATAGACATTGCGGCATGTGCGGAAATTGCCAAGGCGCATGGGTTGCTGCTGGTGTGCGATAATACTTTTGCATCGCCTTACCTGCAAACACCGCTGGATCTTGGTGCCGACATTGTACTGCATTCTGCTACCAAATATCTGGGAGGCCACTCGGACGTGGTACATGGTGCCTTGATTGTAAAAGATGCAGGATTGGATGAGCGTTTGCGTTTTATACAAAATAGCTGCGGTGCGGTACCCGGCCCACACGATTGCTGGCTGGTGCTGAGAGGAATAAAAACACTGCATGTGCGCATGGAGCGTCACTGCCAGAATGGCGAAGCGATTGCCCGCTTTCTGCGCAACCACCCCAAGGTGGGCAAGGTGATATGGACTGGTTTTGAAGACCACCCCAACCACGATGTGGCGAAGAAGCAAATGCGTGGCTTTGGTGGCATGATTTCGTTTACACTGAAAGATGACAACATAGAGGCCGCAATGAGTGTGCTGCGCAAAACGAAGTTGTTTTCGCTGGCAGAGTCGCTGGGCGGTGTAGAGTCGCTGATAGGCCACCCAGCTACAATGACCCATGCATCTATACCACGTGACGAACGGATCAAAAACGGATTGGTTGACTCATTGATACGCCTGAGCGTAGGGATAGAAGCAATAGATGACCTGATAGCAGACCTGAACGAGGCTATAGGTTAAAAAAACGACCAAATAACCGAAAAACATATTGTGAACAGGCGGCACCAACATGCCGCCTGTTTCATTTTGAATGACTGGCTGACGATAATCAGCATCAAATGAATAGCCATGCTTATTTTTGCATCATTACTCATCTTATTAAAACAGGAAGGTACACCATGCCAGTGCTACACAACCGCGTAAACAATGAGGAACTGAGACAGCGTATGCTGGCCGAGACAGAGCCACGTACCACAGTTTCCTTTTATCAGTATTTCCCGATAGTAGATCCTACCGCATTCCGAAATGCACTGTATGTGCAACTTGCAGCACTGAAGGTGTTTGGTCGCATCTACATTGCCACAGAAGGCATTAATGGACAAATAAGTGTACCTGCAAGCAATTTTGAACTATTCAGAGATGCGCTGTATGCTGCCGACCCTTCCCTGAATGGCATACGGCTGAACATTGCCCTTGATGATGACGGAAAGTCTTTTTGGGTGTTGCGCATGAAGGTGCGCCCCCAAATAGTAGCTGACGGCATTAACGATCCTACCTTCAGTATGGCGCGGAAGGGTAAATACCTGAAGGCAAGGGAGTATAACGAACTGGCCAGCCAGCCCGACACCATTGTGGTAGACATGCGCAACCACTACGAATATGAGGTGGGGCATTTTGAAAACGCCATTGAAATACCATCTGACACCTTTCGCGACCAACTGCCAATGGCGGTAAATATGCTGAAGGGCAACGAGGACAAGAACATAATTATGTACTGTACCGGTGGCATACGCTGCGAAAAAGCCAGTGCCTACATGCTGCACAATGGTTTCAAAAACGTGTTTCATGTAGAGGGTGGTATTATAGAATATGCCAGAAAGGCAAAAGAAGAGGACCTTCCTGTTCAATTCAAAGGCAAAAACTTTGTATTTGACGAGCGATTGGGGGAACGTATTACCAATGACGTTATTGCCAAATGCCACCAGTGCGGTGCGCCTTGCGATACACACACCAATTGCAAAAACGACGGCTGTCACCTACTGTTTATACAGTGTGCCCAGTGTGCCGCTACATATGAAGGTTGTTGCAGCACCGAATGCAAGGATGAGAAAAACCTGCCTGCCGATGAACAGCGCGCCAGAAGAGCCGGCAGGGAAAATGGCATTAAAATATTCAACAAGTCTAAAGACCACCCCCTACGCAAGCACCGCGATGAGTGGCAAAAAGAGCGAACCGATGCAACCATGGAAGGGGCAGAATAAATAGTGCCATCGATAAAGTATATACAACAATGGCTGGCTACTAAATGTGCCAGCCATTGTTGTATTGGGTATTGGCTGAATTAGCAGCTAATAGATATAGCAATCAGGTATATCATAAAAAAGTTGCCGCTACTATGTAACGGCAACTTTTTATTTTACTGCAATTGGATGTAATTATCTCACGAGGGTCACATCACCTTTTGTTTCTTGTACCTTACCACCACAATCATACTTCAGGTAGTAAAAATAGGTACCCATATCCTGAGGTTCGCCGTTTCTTGTACCATCCCAGGAAGGTTCTGAGTTACCGCTTTCGAAAACGGTTTGGCCCCAACGGTTGGTGATACGGAATACATGAAAACGACGGTAGCCAGCAAATATTGGTCTGTAACGATCGTTCTTACCATCGTTATTGGGCGTGAATGCGTTTGGCATAGCCACCGTACAGCACTCATCGGGTGTAATGGTTTTGGTGTATGATGCCATACAGCCAAAAGGATCGGTAACGGTGAGTGTGATGCGGCTGGGCGTTAGTTGTACCCTACCCCATATCTCGGGCTTGTTCTGGTTGCTGAAGAAGTGCTCGGGCTCCCAACGGTAGTTATAGGCATAGTCTACTTTGTTGGCCTTGAACAATACACTGTCTTCCACACAGAATTTTGCAGGAATTTCGGTTACAGAATAGCGTGGGTCGGGCAGGGTATGCACCTTCACCGTATCGAAAGCCGGTTCGGCAAGACAGCCTTCGGCAGTAGCACCGGTTACGTGTATGATGTGTATACCACTATCTACCCAAGTTACTACATAGGGGCCTCCACTGTTGGAGCTGGCTGACAGGATGCGCAATGCCGAAGACGATGCCATTGGGTTACCATCAACCGTCCACAAGTATGTATGCGAATTGGCCGAGTGACTATTGAGTGCCAGCGTAATGGTATCGCCCAAACAAATGTCTGTTTTCATGTATGGATTTGCATCTGGTGCAGGTATTACCCTTACAGAGAAAGTATCTCTTGTAGCACAACGGCCACCGTAGTTGCTTACTTCCAGTATTACATCGTGACGACCCCAAACGGTATCGAAACGTACTTCAACATCTTTGTCGTAGAAATTGGTACCTTTTACAAAGGCAGCACCAACGGGCAGCGTCCATACATAGGCAGGGTCTATATACAACGGGCCGTTATAATTAAGCTTCATAGAGTCGTACTGACATGTCCAATCGCGCTCGGCAGTTATGGTAAACTCTGGCAATACCAAAACGGTAACCTTTACAGCAACTTTGGGGCTTTCGCAACCCATTATACTTTGGGTAACATAATAAGTGGTAACCCCCGGATTGGTAACAACCGGAACCGGTGCCGTAAACGAGCCTGTACCAGACGGTGCTGTAACCGATGTGTACCAACGGAGGCTATCGCCGTATGCTTTTACAGGAGCCACCATGGTGTCGAACTGGCAATAGCTGGTATCGTGCGGTACCGGTGCAATGGGTTCGCCTATGATGCGCACAGGGTATACTGCACTATCGCTTACACAGCCAAATGGAGAGGTTTGTGTAACATAATAGTAGTAATTACCCGGCGTAGTATCGGTTTTGGGGGTAATGGTGCTGATGCCTGATGGGAATGTAACACCCGGCGTAACGCCCAAACCATACCATGTAGATGAATACCCTGCACCTGTAACTGTTACAGACAGTGTACCTACTGCAGTAAACTGACAAGGACGAACCTCTGGCACCAATGGTGGTGCCGGCTTGGGATGAACGGTAATGGTTTTTGTTGTAAAGCAGGTATTGGGCATTGTGTAGGTAATGGTGGCAGAACCCGGCAGATGCCCTGTTATGACACCGGCAGATGTAATAGAAGCAATGGTAGGCGAACTACTGCTCCATGTGCCGCCGGGTGTAGCATCGGTATAGGTGGTGGTAAAATACTGACACACACCCGATGCACCTACAATTGGTGCCGGACCGGGCTTCACCAAAACAGTGCCTGTGCCCTCGCACCCCCGGGTAGACCTTGCCGTGACGGTGTAGGTACCCTCATTAGCTATACTAAACGGATTGATAATGGGATTTTGCAAGGTAGAAGCAAACCCTGCGGGGCCTCCCCACGACCATGCACTACACAAAGAGTCGGTAGTACAGAACAGGTTGACGGTACCGGTAATAGGTGCACAGAATGGCAAACTACTTGTGGCTGTAACCACAGGATCGGCAAAGACCCTCACGGTTACATCGGATGTATCTGATACGCCTGCAATTGTTTTTATTACGTGGTAGGTACCATTATGTGCCAATGTAGCCGGGGCTATTGTTGCAGTTCTGGTGGTAGCAAATACTGTGGTTGAAGGATCGGGCCCATACCACTGGTAGGTTGCGCCTACAGTATCGCCTATTGCAGTAAAAAAGAGTGGATCTCCTTCACAGGTATCATTGGCTTCGGCAAAGCTACAGTTAAACACAGTAAGATAGAATACCTTGTTGTGGCAAGAGTACATGCCTGTAGCACTGTCGGTGCCGGTAATGGTGTAAGTGATAACTGGTGGAAGACCTGCAAATGTGATGGTATTGTTGACACCTGTAGTAGTAGCCAAACCAAGACCTGGCGACCATGTCCATTTACTCCAGCTCCAACCCTTGTCGGTAGCATTCAGTATGCTTACCGGAATGCTGGCAAGACCGGGGTACAAACAAGCATCAAATGTATCGTAATTGGGTGTAGGAGGAGCCCAGGACACCTTTGGTACGTTATTAACAACTATCTGAGGATCGGGGAAGGCACTGTCTATACCCAGATTGCCATTGAATATGTAGGCATATGAAAGAATGGTACTATCGCCGGGGGCAATAGAACCAAGATTATACACCAACAAGATGCCGATGTCACCATCACGGAAGCCACCAACGGGCCCATAAGTAGCGTTACCTGTCATAGCCGTACCGCTCCAAACTGCAGCGAGGTTTTCGGCTGTTGAAATTGGCCAAAAGTCGTAGATACCACACCGTGCACGGCAGTCCTTGGTTCCCAATGCCATGTAGGAGGCTGCACCTGTAGTACCAACAGAAGATACCATTACCCTGTGGCGTGCATCTTCGTTTTGGTGTACAATGATGTTGTGCGTCCAGAAACCACCACCGGGCCATGTCTGGTCGTTGTCGGGGTCGCAGGTACGCATGTAGTACACGGGCTGTGTTGCTGTAGCCCCTGTGTTTCTAAGTACAGTGGTTACTACAACCGCAGACGCGGCTGCATCGATTCTTGTTTCCTGCCGTACGGCGAGGTTTCCTCCGGTGCTGGTTGCAGTACCTGTCCACGTGCCTATTTGGCGGCCACCAACAGCCGTATAAGCTGTGTGGCTACCTGTGAGGGTAACACCCGCAGCGGTCATGGTACCGGCACAGTTCTGAAATGCCTGAACTCTGTTAGTCGGCCCAATCTGTAGTTCCCATCCTTCGAAGGGCGAACCGGGGTAAGTGAAGTCTCCCATAAACACAGGTGCTCCCGTAGCCCAACCATCATGGCCAAAATCGTAAGTCTCGGCAAGGTTGGTACCAGTGGGGGGGGCACCGCCAAATTCGTGCCTGTGGTAAGTGGCCGGAATGGCACCGTTACCGTTGCACGCACCGAACGAACCATTTCTGTTCATACCAATGTCCAGAAAGGTGCCCTGAACATAACAGTTGGTACCCACCATCTGTGCAAAAGACTGTACTACCGACAGGCTTAGAAAAACAAATAAGGCTAAGTATCCTTTTCTCATAATTAAATATTTCATTTGTTAACCGGTGATTGGGCCAATCGCCTATTATTATTAACTATTACTTAGAATGAAAATCAAATATTGGAATTCCGGCATTCGTTTTCCCTAACCTTACTGCTACCTGACCGGGATTTGTTACCTATGAAAGACTATCAACTATCTTGAATGGTTGGGCTTTGGGGTAAAAAAACTATCTGTAGAAGCCCATAATGCCACCACTATTCTCTGTGAATGACGCGTTGCACAGGTGCCACAAACCTGCGGTACTGGAATATTTCGTCCCAGCTTGTCGATTGTTCTTTGCCTGTTACCGGCACTATACCTGTTGCAAGTTGTTGACGCACATCGGGATAGAAGAACCAACACAATGTTTTTTCTTCGTTATTACCATCGGCCACTACCGGAGCTATGCCCAATATGCGCACCTCTATATGCCCATCTTTTTTCAGGCACAACCAGTCTTCTTTTATCTTATATTTTTTTATTGCTGCTTTTTTGCCAGCACTCATCAGGCGAGATAAATCATCTCCTTTCAGCTCGGCTGTAAAACGATCGTTACCGGCATCAAATGTGCGGTATTTGCCACTGGTTGCCCCTGCGGCCAGTGTTTCATAAAGCCCGGCATCGGAGCCTTCTGTGGTACGGAATATAGTATTGGCCGCATCGGTCACATCTATTTCGCGCCATACGCGCTTCTTCCACAGTATATCGGCTTCCATTATTACGCTCCAAGGAAGGCTATAGCTGATTACTGGTTTCAGAGATGCGATATCGGCTGCGGTGCCCTCTTTTACGGTGCCTGCATACTGTGCCAGGGCTGGCGTAGCAAGGGCTAACATACCCATTGAAAGTAGTACGGCATTCATTCTCATGCTTCCGGAGGCTTTTAGAATGACAATATACAAACAAAAATAAAATTCGTACGAAAACTAAAGTATATTTTCTGTGGTAGCATCGAAAGTAGGAACCAGTATAGTATCAAAACAACGTAAGCTGTTTATTCACCACCCTCCTAAACGCAGTTGTGTTCATTTCCATCACATCTTCATTCAACCCGTACTTACGACAGTATAGCAGAAACTGGCTGCGTATCAGTTCGGCAAACTTACCATCGCCTACCATTCGGTTTCCCCAACGGCTATCGTTTACGGTGCCCCCGTGGCATTCGCCTATTTGGTGCCACACCTTATCGGCACGGTCGGGGAAGGCTTTGTACAACCAATCGCGGAAGATGCCACCAATGGCTCCATTTAGCCGCACGACGGTGTAGCCAGCCCAGCGGGCACCGGCTTCGGCGGCCGCCTTCAGCACATCGTGCATGTGCATATCATTCAGGCCGGGTATCAGTGGGGCGTTCATCACGCCTGCTGGTATGCCGTTATCGGCCAGTGTGCGTATCACCTTCAGCCGGGCTTTGTAAGTAGCGGTGCGGGGCTCCATCACCAATCTCAAATCTTCATCGAGCGAGGTGATGGAGGTAAACACCCGAACGAGGTTCAGCTTGGCCAGTTCTTTCAGTATATCGAGGTCGCGCAGTACTAGTGCATTTTTGGTAATGATGCCTACCGGGTTGCGGTATTCCAGACATATCTCCAGCAGGGCCCGCGTTATCTTCATTTTGCGCTCTATGGGCTGGTAACAGTCGGTATTGCCACTGAGCGATATGGGTGCAGGCTCCCAATTTCGGTTATCGAAAAACTTGCGCAGCAATGCGGGGGCATTACGCTTCACAACTATCCTGCTTTCAAAATCGAGACCGGCACTGTACCCCCAATACTCGTGACTGTTGCGGGCATAGCAATAAATGCACCCATGCTCGCACCCCTGATAGGGATTGGCCGAATAGAGCATACCCACATCGGGGCTGGTTACTTTGTTCACCAGTGTTTTGCTATTGTCAATGATGTATTCGGTGTGCCGTATTTCCTGTTCCCAATCGTCTATGGCTTCGGGATGCTCTTGCACATAGGCTCCTTTCAGAAACTTGTTTTGCGGATTGTACTGCGCCCCACGGCCCATATCGAACCGGTCGTTGGCTACCTGGTTTACCATTGTTTTTCAGTTTTCTTTAGTGATGTGCGCACCAGTCGATACGTATATCGAAAAGAGACACAGGAATTCTTCAAATATATCACTGTTTATCTAAAAATCATATAAATACAACTTTTACTTTCGATTTTTTAGCCACATTTCGAGATTTTTTTCAGATGCAACCGTTTTTTGCTCGTTCATGTGGGTGATAACACCCGAAAAACTGCTGAATTCGTCATCGCTGGCACCTATATCGTCATATATCTCTTCGGGTGGTGGCGGGGCTATCTGTACCCGGTCGCGTATCACTATGGTGCGTGGCGTATGGGGGTCAGCATCTTCTTCCAGCATGTGTTTGTTGCGTACACCGCCCTCCTTATTCAGCCCCATATCTCGTACCGAGCCAAAACCTACAGCATCCTTCATTACAAATGGGCTGAACAGTTCGCTACCCTTTCGCACTATGTTCTTCTGGTCGAACCGGTCTTTTATCTGGTACACCACCTTGCGCACTATGTCGTGCTTCATCCGGTTGTCGAACAGGCTATACTGCATGACGGTATCTTTTACAAACCCCTGCACTGCCACCGTAATGTTGGTGGTTTTATTGGTAAGCAGGGTCTCTATGTTTCTGCTACGCTCAAAGTCGGTAGTGCGCTGTTTGATGTAGCTGCGTAGTTCCATCCCATCCTGCACGGGGTCGGCCAGCTTGATGGCGGTATCCCAGCGGGTACCATCGGCATACCGTATGGCAAACGATACCTCTTTGCAAAAAAGGCCGCTCTTCACCAGTCGCTGTTCCAGCCGGGTACACAGGGCTATGAGCATACTTTCCAATTCTTGCTGGTTCTCGCTCTGTTTGCGGCTCAGGGTGCGGGTAGCACTCATGGTGCGGTTCTCTGACCGGTTGTACATATCTACCTCGCCAAAATTGAGCCGCTTGTGCCAGTACTCGCCCACTACCCCACCAAACACCTTGCGCAGCAGGGCTGGCGAGGAATGCCGCATCTCCAGCGGGGTGCGTATACCCGTCAGCAGCAGACGCCGCTCGTTGCGGCTGGCAATGCCGGGCAGGTCGGTCAGTTTCATTGCGGCCAGTTTTTCGTCTATGTTTTCGGGAGTTACCACCACCAGCCCATCGGGCTTCTGCATTTCGGTGGCCAGCTTGGCCAAAAAAGTATTGGGGGCTATGCCTATGCTACACTTCAGATAGTCGTACTGTGCGGCTATATCAGCCTTTATCTGCCGGGCCACCTCAGTCAGGTCTTTGTACACAAGGCGGTACGAGTGAAAGTTGCATACAGCCTCGTCTATACTGCGGGGTATTACATCGTCGCAATAGCTACGCAGTATGCCCATCACATCTACATGTATGCGGCGGTACCATGCCGGATGCGTGGTACTGGTGAGTATAGTGGGGCAAAGTAGCCGCGCATCGGGCATGCGCATACCAGTGGTTACTCCCATTCTTTTGGCCTCTATTGATGCGGCTATTACGGTGGCATTGGGGCTGTCGTAGGTAATAACGGCCAGTGGCTTGCCCCGCAATTCGGGGTGACGCTGCTGCTCGCAACTGGCAAAATAGCTATTCATGTCAATGTACATGACAAGCGGTAAAGTGCTTACCCCCACATTGTTACTAAAATAGTCATTCCTGCTTTTCACGATACTAAATTAGGCATTTTGTCAAAATTATTGACTTTTTGATTGTCATATTTTTTGGAACAGGAGTGCGATATACGCAAAAGCAGGAACAGATAGCCTTGCCCGCAATAAGAATTGCAACATGGGCAGGCATACACATAAAAACAAATTTTATTTACCGCTATTACACCATCGTGCATGGGCTATCCGCTATTTTTACAGCCAAACATTCTGTAATGAACCTGGAATTCAATAAAAACGACGATGAAATGCGCCTTGCCATCAGCGAGATGAAGCGCAGGCATGGCATCATCAGTCTTGGCGGTGGTAAAAAGAGCATGGACAAGGCGCGTGAAAAAGGGAAAATGTCGCCCCGCGAGCGTATTCAGTACCTTATTGACAAGGGTAGCTCATTTACCGAAATAGGTGCCTTTGCAGGCTACGGCATGTACGAAGAACATGGCGGCTGCCCGGCAGGCGGCACTGTAGCCGGACTGGGCTATGTATGTGGCCGTATGTGTGTGATAGTGGCCAACGACAATACGGTGAAAGCCGGAGCGTGGTTCCCCATAACCGGCAAGAAAAACCTGCGCCTGCAGGAGATAGCCATGGAAAACCACCTGCCCGTAATATATATAGTAGATAGTGCGGGGGTGTACCTGCCCATGCAAGACGAAATATTCCCGGATAAGGAGCACTTTGGCCGCATCTTCCGCAACAATGCGCAGATGAGTGCCATGGGCATTACCCAGATAGCCGCCGTAATGGGTAGCTGTGTGGCGGGTGGTGCCTATCTGCCCATTATGAGCGATGAAACGCTGATGGTAGAAGGTAATGGGTCTATATTTCTTGCCGGGCCATATTTGGTGAAGGCTGCCATTGGCGAAAATGCCGACCAGCAGGATCTTGGCGGTGCAAAAATGCATACCGAGGTAAGCGGCATTGCCGACTATAAGTTTAATACCGAACAGGAGTGCCTGGATCAGGTGCGCCGTATAGTAGATAAGATAGGCGAACAACCACGCCGTGGGTATGACAGAGCTAAACCCAAAATGCCGAAACGCGAACTGAACGAAATATACGGACTGGTGTCTGTAAACAACAACAAGCAGTTCGACGTGGTGGACGTGATTAAGTGTATTGTAGACGATTCAGAGTTTGACCAGTTTAAGGAAGACTACGGCAAAACCATAGTATGCGGCTATGCCCGTGTAGATGGCTGGGCTGTAGGTATTGTAGCCAACCAACGCAAAATTGTGAAAAGCGGCAAGGGCGAAATGCAGATGGGTGGCGTAATATATAACGATAGTGCCGACAAGGCTGCCCGCTTTATTATGAACTGCAACCAGAAAAAAATACCACTGGTGTTTCTGCAAGATGTTACCGGCTTTATGGTGGGTAGCCGCAGCGAGCAGAGCGGCATCATTAAAGACGGTGCCAAACTGGTAAATGCCGTAGCCAACTCGGTAGTGCCAAAAATCACCATCATTATTGGCAACTCTTATGGTGCGGGCAACTATGCCATGTGCGGCAAGGCTTACGACCCGCGCTTCATATATGCATGGCCCAATGCCAAAATAGCGGTAATGGGTGGCGAGCAGGCCGCCAAAACACTGCTGCAAATACAGGTAGCGTCTTTGAAGGCCAAAGGTGAAGAGATAGACCCTGAAAAAGAGAAGGCATTGCTGAAAGAAATAACCAGCAAATACGATAGCCAGACATCGGCCTACTACTCGGCAGCACGCCTGTGGGTAGATGAAATAATAGACCCGGCAGAGACCCGCAACGTGATATCAACTGGTATAGAAGCAGCCAACCACTCGCGCGACGACCGCGAATTTAAGGTGGGTGTGTTTCAGGTGTAATATTTACCAATAATACATAGCAAAAACGACCGTGTTCATCAGGATACACGGTCGTTTTTCTTTGTGGCAAATGCCCAATGTTATAGAAATGGAGGGTATTGCAACTGGTTGAGGAAGATGCGCAAAGCTTCGGGCTTTAGTATGAGTGTGTAGGCAATACCGTATAGTGCGCCCCACAAGTGGGTGCCGTGGCCTATATTGTCGCCACCACGTTTTTCCATATACCACGAGTAGGCAACGTAGCCCACCGCAAACAAAATGAAGTAGATGGGCACTATAAACTTGAGGTACACAACGCCCCACGGATTGAACAAAACAAGCGAGAACATAACTGCTGAAACTGCACCGCTGGCTCCGCAGGCGGTATAGTTAATCATGTCTTTCCGCTTGGCATAGTCGTTGACACCAGACAATACAAGTGCCGACAGGTAGAAAATAAGGTATTCTGCCTCTGAAAAAATATTGCCTTCCAATACACTGCCAAAAAAGTAGAGGGTGAGCATATTGAAGGCCAGATGCATGAGATCGGCATGTACAAACCCGACCGATATGAACCGGAACCACTCTTTGCGGTTGCGATGCATGGCGTAAGGATAGAAACACAACTTCCCAAAGACCTCGGGCTTGCCAAATGCAGCCAGAGAGGTAATTACCGTAATAATGATTATTCCAAAAGTTACCATCTACGCTTGTGTGTTATCGTTGGCCTGCTGCTGATTGTGTCGCTCTATGTCGGCCAGCTCTTCGGCCGACGGGCCGTACTTTGAGGTATCGTCTGTTTTCTTTTTACGACTGAATAAGCCTGCTATGCGCTTGCGTGCGCCTGCAAAGCCACCAACGAGGGCCAAAATTATCAGTTTTATATTCTTGAGCAGCAAAACCGCCAGTCCGGTTTTGGCAATGAGCTTACCCGCAATGAGGCCGCCAATGGTATAGGCCGCTACTTTGTCTACTTCGGGATTGAAGTCGGTATACTTATTGCCTTCTTTGAACACCGCCATGGTAACAATATCGGGGATGTGGTTGTTGATGTCGGCCAGCTGGTCTACCGTACCAATGGCATTCATACTCAGTACTCCTTTGCGGCCCAGTATACGCACATCATAGTTCAGCGTAGGGTCTGCTTCGTCGCCAAATTGTAGCTTTTTGGCCCAGTGCAGTACGCGTGTAGTTTTGTCGTAATAGGGTTTTGCGGCCCACCCCAGCAAATGCACCTCGGGATAACCTTCCTTTACCCTTAGTTTATTGCTCTCTACTTCATCCTCCTGCATCTGCTTTAGCAGTTCGTCATATTTTATTTTGTCGGCGTCCTCGTCTTTTACATAACCATCGTCTTCGTAGCTTACCACAAAGGCCCATGCACCAAGGTCCGACAGTTTGTAGTCTTCCTTTACTACCATACCCAGTATATCATCGCGTTTGGGGTTGCCCCACAAGTCGTGCAATATCATCTGGGCCTTGTCCATGGGTATGAACTTGTAGCCGGTTTTTAGCTGCACATCGGCCACATCGCCCACGGGCACAGTGCCATGCAGGTAGCCAATGGTTTTGTCAACCGAATCGAAATAGGCTTGCAACATCAACCTTTTAATGTCGTTGGAATCTAATGCAGTGGTTGAATCTTCTGTTTTTTGGGCTTTGGCCGGGGTAGCTACCCATAGGCAAAGGGCAGCGAAAAGGGCCCATAGAATACGTTGTACCATTTTGTCAGGAAAGGTGTTTTGAGTAAAAAAGGAATGTAATATATAGAAAAACTGACAATTTCATTTATCCGATGGAATTAAATTAGTCTTACCATGCATAACATCTGCCACTTATGCATCGATACTATCCAAATAAAGGGCTTCCACCTTTTTTCTTGCCCATTCGGTTTTGCGCAGGAATTTCAGGCTGGAGCTGATACTTGGGTTGTCGTGAAAACAATTGATGCGCACACGGCGGTCCATTTCTTCCCAGCCAAGGTGGGTTACAAGGTGTTCCAGCATCATTTGCAGGGTGATGCCATGCAGGGGATTATTCTTTTGGGTCTCGGCCATGCAGTAAAAATAACTATCATTGTTGTGAAAAGTGTTTGCAGTCCGCGTCAGACACAAAATAGTAGGGTAGCCCCGCTGGGGCATTGTATACTTAGCCTGCGTGAATGCTACAGACCTTTTGCCCCGCTGGGGCAATTACCTGATAATACTTGGGAGCAACATTAATAAGTTACTGCTTCGTTGTGCGTTAAGAGCCTGTTTGGGCATTGCACAACGACCTCTGCAGTTACAGTTTCGTGCATGAACAACACGGGAAGGGCATCCATCACAATGAAAAACGATAATACACGTTATTAATCAGTATTTACCAATATGAAATCGCTTCCATTTGCCTGCCTACTTGCGGCAACGGCAATAACCGCCCATGGGCAGGTAACGACCACCGAAGAAATGCTGGAGCGGGAAGAGCGTGTGTTTAAGGGTGGCATTGTGGCGGGTGCCAACTTTTGTCAGGTAGATGGCGATAGCTATGCCGGCTATGGCAAGGT
>JAGKWS010000088.1 GCA_021151685.1 Chitinophagaceae bacterium | reverse complement strand
TACCAGAATAGGGTAACCAATAGACCTCGCTATGGCTTGTGCCTGGGCAACATCCTTCACTGGTTCTTCGGTGCCGGGCACCATGGGCACGTTGAATTTTTTTGCGGCTTGTTTGGCGCCTATCTTGCTACCCATTACTTCTATAGAATGGGCAGATGGGCCAATGAAGATGAGACCAGCGTCTGATACGGCTTTAGAGAAAGAAGCGTTCTCACTGAGGAAGCCATAGCCGGGATGTATGGCATCGGCACCGGTTTTGAGGGCTACTTCTATAATTTTATCGGCACGCAGGTAAGACTGAGCCGACAATGCCGGCCCTATACATACAGCCTCATCGGCATAGCGAACGAAGGGCATTTTACGATCGGCCTCAGAGAATACCGCAACGGTTTTTATTCCCATTTCGCGGGCTGTACGCATAACGCGCATAGCTATTTCGCCCCTGTTGGCTACAAGTATTTTTTGCATGGTATTTTGACTATGTTTTGAGTTTTCTGATTGTTGTGAAATAAATACTGTCAAGTACTACCTGTAAAAAGATATTGGCTGAAAGTTACATTTTTTCGGGCATGCGTATGCCTAAAAGCCCCATACTATGACGTAAAATAGCGGCCGTGTGTACAATAATCATCAGACGCAGCTCTTTTTTCTCTGTCGATTCGGCACGGGCAATGCTGTGTTTGTCGTAGAATGTACTGAATAACTGTGCCAGACTGAATGCGTAGTTGCAGATAATAGATGGATTGTACCCTGTGGCCGCTTCGGCAAGAATGGCGGGGTATTGCTCCATTTGTATGATCATGTCTTTTTCCAGCTTCATCAGCCCTTCGGCACCACTAAACGTGGCAAACTGACTGGCATCGGGCAACAGGGGTACTTGCTCTTTGCGTAGTATAGAGCAGATACGCGCATGTGCGTATTGTATAAAGGTGGCTGTATATCCTTTAAGATCTATGGATTCGGCAGGATTAAAGATCATTTTTTTACGGGGCTCTACACGCAACAGGTAGAATTTGAGGGCACCGAGACCTATCATTTCGTATAGTTCATGGAGCTCGGCGGCAGAAAGACCGCCATTTTTTTCTGCCTGTTCGGTTTGCTCGCGAGCCAGCCGCACCATTTCGTCTATCATATCATCGGCATCTACCACGGTACCCTCGCGGCTTTTCATACGGCCTGTAGGTAGCTCTACCATGCCGTAAGACAGGTGATAGATACCATCGGCACAGGGCTCGCCCAGTTTTTGCATAATAAGGCGCAATACCTGCATGTGGTAATTTTGCTCATCGGCTATTACGTATATAGACTGATTGAGTTGGAAATCGTCGTACTTGAGACGCGCAGTACCCATATCTTGAGTGATGTAAACAGAAGTACCATCGCCACGCAACAGTAGTTTTTCGTCCAGACCATCGGCTTTCAGGTCTATCCATACCGAGCCGTCTTCTTTGCGAAAGAGAACGCCCTTTTTCAGCCCTTCTTCTACCAGTTGTTTGCCCAGCAGATAGGTATTGCTTTCGTAGTACATTTTGTCGAAAGTGATACCCATGCGCTTGTAAGTCTTCTCAAACCCTTCGTACACCCAGCCATTCATGGTGGCCCATAGTGCGCGTGTTTGTTCGTCTCCGGCTTCCCATTGGCGCAGCATTTCCTGCGCATCGCGCATCAGTTGCGTGTTATTGATAACCACATCTTTTATGGCATCCTGTTTCTCTTCTATTTTCTCTTCCAGCTCTATAAGGGCTTTGACCAGATTGCGCAATGCTTTCTGATTTTTCTCTATCTGGTCTGGTTGTAAAGCGTCGTTTTTATCGAAACACTCGGGTACTTTTTTCCATTTTATGTTGCAGGCAGTAGCGTTGGCCACTGCATTGGCGGCAATGGTGCCCAATGCAGCCAGTTTGGTGGCATCTATCTTGTGTGTAGCTGTTGTTTGTTGCTCTTTCAATAGTGCTATGTCTCGCTGAATAGCCTCTATTTTGGCAACATCTTTAGCGGGTATATTGGCAGGTATTACCCCTTGTGCAAATATAGATTGCAGTGCGGGGGCTATTTCTTTCTTCAGGTCGTCGTTGAAACGGACATAATAATCGCCCACCATGTGGTCGCCCTTAATACCGGCGGTTGCAGGAGTGGCCCCATTGGCATTGAGCTGCCAAGCCAGCATAGATTTACATATATGCACGCCACGGTCGTTGATGAGATTGGCTTTTATCACCTCATTACCATCTGCTTTCAGAATTTCGGACACAGCAGCACCCAGAAAAATGTTGCGCATGTGGCCAAAATGCAGTGGCTTGTTGGTGTTGGGCGATGAATATTCCACCATTACTCTGTTTTTGGTATCAGCAGCACGGTGAAAAACGGATTGGTTGTAGTTGCTCTTTATATAGGAAATCCAAAAGTCGTCGACCAGTGTGAGGTTGAGAAAACCTGCCACTACCTGCCACGAAGCAAATAGGGTAGTATTTTCCACCAAATACTCGCCCAGTTGTTTGCCTATGGCATCGGGTTTCTGGCGCAGTAGTTTCAGAAATGGGAACAGCACTACGGTGTAGTCACCCTCAAACTCGGGCTTGGTCTGATTGACCGTTATGGTAGCAGCATCAATGGGCGTGTCTGGGAATAGGGATATGAGGGCGTTGTAAGTAGCATTTTTTACCTGGGCAGCAAGCGTCATTTTTGTATAGTCTGTTTGCGGCAAAAATAGTTCTTTGTTGAGAGCCTGTTTAAAATTTATTCAGTGCCTTTACAAATGCGGTTGCCACGGTGCCGCTTTCAATTCTTGCCAGCACATTTGTGGCCCAATAAGCACAGATGTTGGTTGTATGAAAGGGTATAGGGAATAAATTATGCCTGCATTAGAACACTAATGATACTGATAACTGGTACCATTTTTCGCCCTGTTTTATTTGGATGGCCCACTTTTTTTTATCGGTGCGGCTGGTTGCTTCTTTGGTTTGGGTTGCGGGCTTTTCTGTATTACTGTTATTTTTCTGTTTGTTTCCATTTTCAACTACAGTAGCTTCGAGGCGCGGCTCTGCACCGAGGTGCATCTGTGCGGAGGCCGATGTTGCAGAGGCCAATAGCATGAAGAGGAATATGTAGATTGTGTATTTCAATACTCGTTGGGTTAATCAGAGTTTAAAGATACAGTGTTTTTCTGCTACTGAAACAGGTAGGCTACAGGAAAAAATTGTGAACTTTAAAATGTAGATACTTGTATGTGATGTGGAGAGAACAGGGAATGATACGTACATGAAATTTTCTTATGTATTTATGCTATTTCTAATCATTTTCTAAAGGCTGACAAAAAAGTTATTTTTGCAGCATGAGCGATACTACCAAACGGCCGTCTATGCTGGCGGCTATGTTTACGATGAAGTGCCCGAGTTGCCGCCGCTCGCGTGTGTTTGTAAATAAAAGCATATTGCCATTTGAGCAAATGGTAGTTCTGAAAGACGAATGCGAGGTATGTGGGCAGCAGCTAAAATCGGAAAAGAATAATGGGGGTGGTATTAACTACGCGCTTACCATGATTTTGTTTTTTTTGAACTTGTGTTGGTATTGGCCCATATTTGGCCTTAGCTACAAAGACAATAGTGTATACTATTATCTGGCAACCAGCATTACCGTAGTACTGGTTGCACAGCCATACCTAATGCGACTGTCGCGTATGATATATTTGTACCTGTACGTTAGTTTTGGCGACAGTAGGCGTGTAGAGGTTAAGGAGTAGTATACTGCCATGTGCGGCTAAAGTATACCTTTTGCCCCCCTATGATGCAAAATGGTGGCTCGAAGCCCGGCATAGATGTGGCCCGTACATGCTTGTTTATTTTTTCGGGTGGCCATTTAAGGTCTATTTCTTTCAGTGCCTTCATTTCGCTGCGCATGTGCAGGCTGGTACCATAGCGCGGCACCAGCATTTGCTGCGGCAGGCGTTTGTAATTGCCCGACAATATGTGCCCAAACGTTTGCCTGAAGAGATGTAGCGATGCGTTGTAGGTAAGTTTGTACAGATCGTCTACCCAACAATTTTCTGGTATGGGGAAGCGTTTTTGAAACAGAATGTCGCCATTGTCTATGCGGGTATCCATAACATGAACAGTTGTACCAAACTCTGTTTTGTCTTCGAGTATGGCAAAGGAGAACTGATTACTGCCTCTATACTCGGGCAGTGGAGCCATATGCAGGTTTACTGCTATATTTTTTGCTTTAGCAATATGCTCAGCACTAAGGATCTGGTGATATTGAACCGAATAGATTACGTCACACTCGGGCATATCGTCGGGTGAAGCAATTACTGGTATATGATGCGATTTGGCAAGTTGTACAAGGCTTTGTGTAGTGCCAAATTCGGTGCGTTCCTGCGTGAGTACACCTACTATTTTTATGTTTAGGGTTGTTTGCTGGTGGATGAGCCATGAAAGGCATTCGTAACCTATGGGCTTGGAGCCTAAAAAAATTATTGTCTGCGGAAGCATGCGCAAAAATACATGTTAGAGCTGGTTTAAGATATATTGTTTGCATATCTTATGGTTGTTTTGGGCGGCAACTTTGTTACATTTTTGTCGTAGGGAGGGCAATTGCTACAAAATGTGCTTCGTTTGGCCAGACAATGACTTTTATAACAGACACAAAAAATAAATGATAAAAAAGGCGTTTCTCTTGTTTGATAGCCCAAGTAATTGGTGCGTTTCAGGTGCATGTTGTTTATATGTGTTACAATAGCCGGTGCTTGAGTGGTATAAATTCCTCAATTTGCTGAAAAAATCTGTTATCCTGAGGACACAAGTAATAAAACTTAAACGGGCTCTTAAAAACAATTTATAATTTAGCACCGAATATGAGTGGTCGCAAAATATTGATTATTACCAACCGCGTTCCCTTTCCTTTGAAAGACGGAGGCAATATTGCTATGCATGCCATGATAGACGGATACTATCGTGCCGGCTGGCAAGTGCATCTGCTGTCTATGAACACTACAAGACACAAGGTGAAAACAGAAGCATTGGGGAAAATCTTTTCTCATTTGGCTGGGTTTTCGTGGGTGAATGTGGATACGGAAGTAAAAGCAGGTGGTGCTTTGAAAAACTTCTTTTTCTCGCGCGAGCCCGAACATGTGCAACGTTACAGTAACGAAGAATTCAGGCAAAAGCTGATAACCGTTCTGAAAAGCTTTGAACCGGAAGTGGTACAGGTGGAAAGTGTGTATATGTCGTCTTATATGCCCGATGTGCATAAGCATTCATCGGCCGTATGTGTGTTGCGGATGCACAATGTAGAGTATCAGATATGGCAGGGAATGTCTGGCAAGGCAAAAAACCCATTGAAAAAATATTACTTTGACAATCTGGCGGAACGCGTGCGCAACTACGAAAGACGCTCGTGGAAGGAGTATGACCTGCTGTTGGCTATAACCGAGAAGGATGCCCAGTTGGTACACAGGTTGGAAGAGGTATCGAATGTGGTGGTAGCACCGTTTAGTATAGAGACAGACAATATAAAACCGACAGAAAGGGAAGAGCAATGGCATGGCTACCACATTGGGGCTATGGACTGGCTACCTAACCGGGAAGGCATCAGGTGGTTTTTGCACAAAGTATGGCCACGGGTACATAGGGCTGTACCGGGTTTTCGTTTTTACTTTGCCGGCAGAAACATGAGTACCGAGTTTGAGGAAAGTAACCTGACGGGTGTGGTATGTGCCGGCGAGGTAGAGGATGCCGATGCCTTTGTAGCCGACAAAAAAATACTGATAGTACCATTACTATCGGGTGGAGGTATACGAGTGAAGATACTGGAGGCGATGGCAAAGGGCAAAATAGTAATCTCCACATCGAAAGGCATAAAAGGTATAGAAGCCCGCCCCGAGGAACACTATCTGCGTGCCAATTCGCCCGAAACCTTTGCCAAGTGGATAAAATGGTGCATTGAGAATAAAGAAGAAGCTCAAAAGCTGGCAAGCAATGCCCGTGCATTGGTAATGCAAAAATATGATAGGAAATCTGTAATGAAGATAGTGTGCGAAGAGGTAGAGTACCTCATTCGCATTAAGAGACACCACTAATAAGTGCCAATAAAAGCTACTACAGGTATCATTTTTTACTGCCTGTAGTAGCTTTGTTTACTTTGCGCAGCACCTTTTCTATGTTGGCCCGCTGCATTTCATTCTCTTTCATGTCGGTGTATTTTTTGCGGGCAATGGTTTTGCTTTCCATCTCCTGCCGATTTTTTTCTGCCTTTTCCATATACTCAGCAATTTTTATTTGTTTCTTACCAAGTGTGCCCAATAATTTGAACAAACTTTTGTTGCCCTTCAGGTATGCTGTGTATTTTGCGGCAATGACAAGGGCACTATCTGCAACTTCGTGATGGTCGCTCAGTGCCTCGGCATATTCTTTGGTAGCATCGGGGTCTGTTGCAGTCCATTTCTTTTTTTGTTCCAGACTGCGCAAATTTGCTTTCGACATATTGATGGCTTCGGCATAAGATTTCTGCACTTTCTCGTAACGGCTGCAAACTGTATCGAACGTATTGAAGTAGTATTTTATGAGTGTATCGGTAGTACCAAAACGGCTGCTGGCAAACAATTTGTTCCACTTTTTTACCTCGTCGTCGTAACTGTCGTGCATTTGCAGGCGTTCTATGGCTTCGTTTTTCAGCAGAGAATCTTCGTTGCCAAGCCGAGAGGCCAGCGAATCGAGCAATGGCTTTGAGATAGACACTAACGATATGATTTCTGCTTTTGTAGATTCTATTTCTTTCAGGCGGGCCTGTACACGCAGGCTTTTTGCTGTTACCGAGTCTTGAATGTCTGTAAGTTCTTTTGCATCTGGCTTCTTAGGTATTTTTGCCGTTTTTATAGCATCATACCTACGCATAGATGTTTCTTGTATAGCTTTTTTTGCCGTGCCGGCTTTTTTTGCAGCCCTACTTGTTTTTCCTTCTACACTTCGTGCATGTTTGTTGCTTTCGGCAATTAGCTTTTTGTCGTCGGTTTTTATGGCCCTTATACTTTGTTTGGCCAATGCTGCCTTTGTCTTGTTTTTACGGCTCAGTTTGCTGTATTCTTCCGGAAAGCCCTTTTTCTGCAATTTCACGTATTCCAGCGACTGTTTCATTTCACTACCTACAACCTTTAGCAACTTAGGTGCCTCGTTGCCCGTGGTGTCTTTGTTTATTACTTCTATGAGCGAATCGGCCAATACACTGTTGCGTATAGCAAGGGCAAGATGAAATCGATTGTTGAAAGCATACACACGCGAAGCCATTTCCAACTTGCGTTTTTCGTCGGTCATGCCGGCAATTTTGTCCAGTCTGCTATCTTTTTGTGTCAGTTGTGGATAACTGGTATTGAATGCCCTGATACTGCTGTCGCCGGCCTCGAACACAGCAAGTGGCATGGCGGTGTCGGTGAGTTGCCATAGAGGGTCTGCTGGTACATGTCGTAATCTGAATGTAAGTGGGTCTTGCAAAAAGTACTGAGGGTCGTACCGGTAGCGGAATTTCAATCTTTTTGCTTTCAGTTTTTTTTGCATCAGCAACTTACTCAGCAATTTCCGTAACCAACTATCGCTTTGATACAAGTATCCTGCGCCCCATGTAGGGTCGGCCAGTTGCCACTTACCATCCACCCGAACAGCTACCCATTCGTGGCGGGGTATATACATTTCGTCGCCATTGTCAAAAATCATGTCTTTGGCATAGCCATCTACGGTAACGGCATTCAGCCCGGCAGACTTGCAAAGAGCCACAAACAATTCGGAATAACCTGCGCAGAGTGCCTTGCCCGATTTGATGGTGTTTTTTACTCGGTTTTTGCTATCGTCAGATAGGTTCCAAAGTGCTTTGGCATCGTACTCTATATTATGAGTAATCCAGTTATAGATAACGTTTGCTTTTTCGCGTTCGGTAGTAACGTCTATACACAATGCTGCAGCAATGGCATCGGGTTCCGAAAGGCGGGCCGGCAGTTTAGTGCCTTTAAGGGTGTCGGTTGTTTGTGCATTAGCCAATGCAGCAGATAGTAACAAAACAAATGATAGCAGAACGCAGATATTCTTCATGAAGTGTGTTGCAGTATACAGGATAAATGTATAAAATAATGTGCAGGTGTAGAAATAAATGAGACCTCATGTAATTGAAAACGCCCGTACACATTGCACGGGCGTTCATAAATACACATAAACAATATTACTTCTCTACAATCAACTGGAAAGTTGCGGAGCCTGCATGACTGGTAACTGTAACTATGTACATACCGGGTGCCGTACCAGATGGCAGAGCAACCAACTGGCTAATGGCACCTGATGTTGTATTGTGTGCAGAAACATGAATTTTTTGCCCCAATACATTAGATACAGATATTTGATAGTCTGTAGCAACATTACCGAGATTGCCGGAAATAGTGAATGAGCCCTTGCTTGGGTTTGGCACAATACTTAGTATGCCTGCATTTGCAATGTCTGTAACAGTGGTAGTGCCAATGACCATCTTGATTCCGTTACTGAGTGACACAGGTGGGTCTACACACAGCATACTACTGGTTACTTTGCAATGTACCGTTTGGCCATTGGTCAAAGTACTGGTTGTGAAAGTAGCATTGGTAGCACCCGGTACTGCAACTGTATTGATGTACCATTGGTAGCCCGGCGTAGGGCCTCCGTTTGTGGCTATGGCTGCAAATGTTACAGTGGCACCGGCTGCAGCAACCGGGGTTGCGGTAGATATAGCTACAGAATTGATAGCAGGGTCTAACACACGCATGATGAAAGGTGCACCAGCACCAGATGGTGCCAACAAACATGGGTAGTTGCTGCTGGTGATGGTACATACTATTACATCTCCGTTCATAGGTATGTTGGTATAAGTAGGGCCACTGGCAACATTAATACCATTTTTAGACCATATATAAATAGGTACTGTGCCACCAAACGATGGAACGGCTACATAAGTAACGGCACTACCGGTACAAACGGTATCGTTGGGCGATGCAACTACCGCTGCCGATGGAACCCCGCTTGTAGTAACCGTCATGGTGAGCGAACCTGTTGCTGTAGCTGGTGTAGCACATGGCAAGCTGCTGGTAAGCAGTACACTCACCACATCGCCATTGGCAGGGGTGTAGGCATATGTGCCTGTTGAAGCACCAACTGGTGTGCCATTTACATACCACTGATAGGATGGCGATAAGCCACCATTGACGGGGCTTGCCGTAAAGGTAACCGGAACAGGAGATGAACAGATAGACGTGCCAGAACCAGACAATACCGACACGGCTGGTGTAACTGTTGGTGAGGGATCTATTGATACCACAACCGGAGATGATGTGGCACTGCAACCAAAAGTGTTTGTAATAGTTACTACATAGCTACCAGCCGATGTGGTGGTAAATACAGCATTTGTAGCACCCGGAAGTACTGTTGCACCATCGGCCCATTGGTAGGTATTGCCTGATACTACAGGTGTAGCATTGATGGTAGTGGTATAACCTCCACAAACAGTAATAGTTCCCGTAGGCGACGTGGCAGCTGATGGTACCGGATTGACGGTAGCGACAGCCGTTGATGAAGATGTACAGCCAAATGCGTTGGTGTACGTATAAGTGACATTGGTGGTGCCTGCCGACAAACCAGTGAGTATACCAGTGCCGATACCTACAGACGCTACAGACGGTGTAGCTACAGACCATGTGCCACCTGTAACGCCATTGGTTAGTGTGCCAGACAAGCCATTGCATATGGCCAGACTGCCCGTAATGGCAGGGAGCGATGTAGCGGCATTGACGGTAACAGTTACATATTTGTAATCGGTACCACAAACATTGGTGACAGAGTAGGTGATGTTGGCTGTACCGCCACTGATACCGGTAACTACACCTGTACTGCTTACAGGAGCAACTGAAGCATTGGATGTAGACCAGACACCACCTGTAACAGTATTGGTAAGTGTTATGGTTTGGCCAATACATACCTGACCGGGGCCGCCGACGGGTGCAGCATATACCGAATCTACTACTACCGAAACTACTGCCGATGTGCTGTCGCAGGTTGTTTGATTGACAATGACCGTGTAGTTGCCACCCAAAGTGGCATCATATGTATTGGATGTGGCACCGGGTATATTTGAACCATTCCGAACCCATTGGTAGCCCCAACCAGCCCCGGCGGGTGTACTGAGGCTAACACTGCTACCCAAACAGAAAGTTGTAGGGCCGGCAGCGGTAA
The DNA here is from genome assembly GCA_021151685.1 of Chitinophagaceae bacterium. Lineage (GTDB taxonomy): Bacteria > Bacteroidota > Bacteroidia > Chitinophagales > Chitinophagaceae > Nemorincola. Next base: position 7,678 of record JAGKWS010000088.1, on the reverse strand, counting down.
TATTTGCCGGTGGCTTGTTGCACAATGGGCCATCTATAAGCAGGTAACGACCATAACCGGTAAATGTACCTCTGAAGCCGGTGTAGTTGCCCGCTGTAACGAGGGTAGGGGTGAGGTATACCGAGTTGGTATTGTCTACAGTGGCATCGGTAGGTGCGGTAGTGCGCAACAAGTATAAGGTGGATGGTGTTACGCCAGCCAGTTCGGTATTGTTGAGGTAGATGTTAACATCGCTGGTAGTAGTACTACCACCAATAGTGGGAACAATGTTCACTTCTTTGCGCATGCGGTTGACACCGGAGAAAGCAGCAGGTGTGAGCCCATTGCCCGCCTGTGTTACCGTTGCGGTTACACAGCCAAGGTCGGCATCCATGCCACGTATGCCGGCAATAACTTGTGTATCGGCCGTGCTGTAGAAATATACTTCTTGACCGCTACGTACATTCCAGACACGGTTGCTACCAACGGCTGTTTCTATGGGTGCCGGTGGTACCGCCTGTTTGAAGCGCATAACGGGACGAACCACTACGCGGTTGCCGGTGGCAAAACCAAGTAAACAACCAGTACCCGTACCTGTGTTCGATATATTATAATCGCCGGTGGTAAACTCGCCCTGTTGCACACCAGCCACCTGATCGTTGGCACTAAATGTGGCAGCATTCATACCATAACAGAATTGTACCACGACATTGCTGGTACCATCCCAGGTGAAGGTACCTGAATTGAAGTCGATGGTGTCTGTACCTACATAAGTAGTAAAGTTGCCGGTATATACCTGGGTGAGGCCAGCAGTTACAAATGCCGAATACAAATCTGGCACTACGGTATTGGCCATGCTTACTGTGAAGTTGGTAAACGGTGCCGTAGAACTTTTGGTGAGTACGTTGAGTGCCAATTGGGTAATGGGTACTTTGGGCACCACACCAGCGGCTGCGAGCTCGCGGGCGAACAGGATGAACTGAGATCTTGCACGACGCTGTGTGCCGTAGAATGGCGAAGTAAATACACTGGCGACTGGAATACCTTCATTGAGCAGTGGGTATATAGTAGCACCACTGTGTGGTATGCTATCATCATTGTATATATTGATGGTCATTGAGTCGTTGAAGGGTGCCAATGTAGCACCTGTGCCCATTGGGTTAACGGCAAGACCCAGTTTCAATACCTTGTTGTCGTTTACATTGCCATTATCGAAAATGGTGAGTGTAACATTGCGGGTAGACATATCGCCAACGGGGAAAACTACAGTGGATGGACTAATGGTATAATCGATACCGGCTACCGCTGTGCTGGAAGGATCTATCATTATAGTAGCTTCGGGCGAACCGCCAACAGTAGTAGGCCCCGATGGTTTGATGCCGAACGTAACTGTTTTGCTGGCACCACAAGCTGTTGTTGGTGCCGCTTCCATTACATTAAGTGTTGGGCTTACGAAGGCTATTTGCGGAACACAAGGAATATAATTGGGGCCTACACCCACTGCATACCACGCACTGGTAACCGACTGCACCTCGAAAGAACAAGGGCCAAACAACAGGGTGGCTGCATTGATAGACTCTGTACGGGCATCCATAAAAGTGGCCGTACTGGTAAGTGCCAATTCGGTTTGGTAGAGTATTTGTGCAGCACGTGTCCAATCTAAGGCATTGACCAGATAGGCGTTGCCCAAATCATTGGTGCCCGAACCACCATTTACCAGCAAGAAATACCAGAAGTTCATTAAACCACTATTGCGGTGTACACCACAATAATCGTTGCCCGATGTAGGGGTACAACCTGCCACTACCCACCAGTTGGTACCACCATAGGTATCGGGCTGGCCCTGCAATACCGGATTATTGATGCTACGTAGTGGTTCTGTGCCTATCTCTTCGCCCATTTCCCAAGCCGACTTTGGCATGGCATCGGTCTCGTGAGGGTCGGCCCAATGTTCTATGGTTGCCCCCCAGCAATCGCTTAATGCTTCATTGATAGCACCGGGTTCCGACTCGTATATGAGGCCGCAAGTGGCCTCGCAAACGCCATGACCTACTTCGTGTGCAGTAACATCGAGACTGGTTAGTGGGCTAAAACCACCAGCCGCAATGCCAGACCCGTCGCCATAGGTCATGGAAGAGCCATTCCAGTAGGCATTGTTGTAGTTACTGCCATAGTGTACATATTGTAACATAATGCCATCGAGCCCATCCCAACTAAGGCGGCCGTGCTGCAGCTTAAAGTAGTCGTATACCATAGAGCCACCCCAGTGTGCGTCTAATGCCACATTATCGGTGGGGGCAGGAGCAGGCCATGTGTTGGTGGCACTGCTGAACTGTGTGGCAGCACCATAACTGGTGCCATTGTTCATGTTGCGGGTATATACGCCATTGCCACGGGTAGAATCGTAAAGACGGTATGTACCCCCTACAAAGGCCGATTGAAAAGGCACCACACCACTATAGCGCGACGAACCAGTTGCGGCTGTATGTTTGATGAGCGGATTGGAAAAGAGAATTTTTCCGGTTTGTGCATCTACATATACTTCCTGACGGCTCATTGGCTCATCTGCATATATGTCGAAAGACCATGCAAGATGAAGTTTGTGGTCTTTGGTACCACTGCGCATATCTTCTACCCACACCAGATTGCCCTTGGGCAGATAGCTGGTGTCGGGCTTATTGTACTCGCGCTTTATATGTTCTTCTTCAATGGGGTTCTGCCATTTGTACTTGGTAGCCCCTACAAAGGTTAATGCCCTGGTAAAGGCGGTAGCCGCAGGTAATGCAGGTGTAGCACTGAGACTGGCCAGCGGTTGGTAAAAATTGCTGGACATAAAGCCTACCTTACCATCCTTACTGTTTACAGTAATGCTGCTGTATGCTACCTTGAGCCCCTTGAAATACTCGACATATCGGTCTACCCTGGTATGTTGGGGTGTGGTGTTGGTATTGAGCAACCTCATCTGCACATCGCTACCGGGAGTTATGCCATAGTAACGGCTAAACAACTCGGGCGCATCGGTGTCTTTCCATTGGGCACCTTGTGTAAATGATATTGATTTTAAAGTGCCATCGGTTTCATTACGAACCTGAGATGCAATGTGTGAGTTGGGGGTTTGTTGAGCGGTGGCATTTAATGCCCAAAGACCACAGGCAAATGAAAGAATACCCGAATATGAAAATTTCATTGATCAGCTTATTGGTTACGGAAAACATAAAAATAAGCTAAATAATCTGTTATTTGCCTAATATGCGGTAAAAAGCATGCCAGAAATGTTATATTACATCTTTCCAAAAATGCTGGCACTGGATAATGAATTTGTTATTCGGTCTGGTAACAGCCTATGTCAATGGTTCCCCCTCTTGATTTGCCAGTTAAGTCTATCAATGGGGCTACAGCGGTATTGCCCTTGCCAATAGCCGGAGAGCCGTTTTTCAGCCGGAAGTCTTTTATCTTGTCATTGGTATTGACAAACAGAGGGTCCTGATTGAAAATGCAGTTAGTGAAGTTGATAAATGATTCACGTACCGAGCCCATTTTCAGCAGGCAATGATCCATTTCCAGTGCGGCGGCAGCACCGGGGGCGGCACTACACACTATTTCGCTATCGAGCGAGCCATACACAATACAGTTGCGCATTGCCGCATATAAGTCGCCGTAGTAGATGGTATTTTGATCGGGTCTGTAGAAGTTGAGGATGGCCACTGTACCCTGTTGACTATGCGACAAACCTGTGCCACCATAATTGGCAAAAGTGCAGTTGACAAATGTGTCGTGCCCACCCTGAATAATGGCTAAAGCATAGCCACCGGTGCTGTGTATGAGGCAGTTGGTGGCGGTTATTTTGCTTTTTTGTGCATAAATACCTGTGCCTATAGAGTTTTTGATGATGCAATTCTCTAAACGCACCTGTGGTTCTGCACTGGCTGTATTTGAATCTATGGTGGTCCAGATGGCGGCAGGGTTGCCCAATGCGCCATTGCCACAATTTTCTAACCGGGTGTACCGCAACTTGCTGCCAGAGCTGGTGGAGTGGAAATAGATACCGCCCCATTCGCCGGGGTAGCCTTCGTAGCCAAAGTAGCGGCGGTCCAACCTGTCGCCCTGAAAGATAACGCTGTCTTTGGCGGTACCGTTACTGATGAGCTTGCCGAATACTACCACGCCAGAGTTTTGGTGCATATATACGCGGCAACCGGGGTTGAGTGTGAGCGATGCGCCCGTTGCAATACCCATACTGTTGATGATGACATAGGGGAGGGTATTATCCCATATGGCATTGGTTCTGATGACACTATCTACAATATAGCGGGCATTCTGGCCATAAGCTGTAAATGGCACGTAAAAATTGCGACCATTAAGGGTAGCCACCAGCGAGTCGGTAACTACAAACGGTGTTCGTTTATCGTTGGGGTCAATATTTACGGTTGCAAAGACATATACGCTATCGCGTGGGGCTATGCGGATGTCGGTGACATTATTTCCCTTGAACCCGTCTACATTCAGGCTGAAATAAGAATTAGCATTCTGCATTCGTACAGCACTCAGCACAATTTCTTGATTTTGAGAATTGTATATGAGTATACCTGTAGTGAAACTGCCTGCTGCGGTAAAAACGGTATCGAATTTTAGGGTGTCGTCGGAAAAACGCAACTCTCCACCTGATGTCAGGATTTTCTTTTCCTTCCGGCACGATATTTCTGTACAGAAGGCAAAAACAGAAACAAAAAACAGTAGGGCAGACGACAGCCGGATACGCATATAATATTGTATGGGTGAGTATTGTAAATGTAACGAACTACAGCGAAAAAATGACGGAGTCAGTCTGCCGCTGTAGTTCCCTTATCGATAACGGATGTTCGGGTACATTATTATATTTTACCGTTGCAGCATGGTGGCCGCTTCTTTGGCAAAGTAGGTGGCAATAAGTGTGGCACCAGCACGTTTGATGCTGGTGAGCGATTCCATGATGGCTTTTTCTTCGTTTAGCCAGCCCATTTTTGCTGCAGCCTTTATCATGGCATATTCGCCGCTTACATGGTAGGCACTTACCGGTACCTGTACATTATTCTTTACTTCACGAATGATATCGAGATAGGCCATGGCAGGTTTTACCATTACAATATCGGCTCCTTCTTCTATGTCCATCATTACCTCTTTAATGGCCTCGGTACGATTGGCAAAATCCATTTGGTAGGTTTTTTTATCGCCAAAACCGGGGGCACTGTCCAGTGCATCGCGGAAGGGGCCATAAAAACACGATGCATACTTGGCACTGTAGGCCATGATGCCTGTATTGTGGAAGCCTGCCATTTCCAATGCATTGCGAATGGCAGCTATACGGCCATCCATCATATCGCTGGGGGCAACAAAATCGGCACCAGCCTGTGCGTGGCTTACGCTCATTTGTGCCAGTACCTCAACTGTGGCATCATTTACTATTTCGGCACCTTGTACTATACCGTCATGACCAAAAGTAGAGAATGGGTCCAGTGCTACATCGGTCATTACCACCATAGCCGGACATGCCGCCTTTATGGCACGTATGCTGCGCTGCATCAATCCGTTAGGGTTCAGGGCTTCGGCACCAGTATTGTCTTTACGGTCATCGGTACATTTTATAAACAACAATACACTACGAATACCAAGCGACCACAGTTGCTGTACCTCTTCTATTGCAAGATCTATGCTCATGCGGTAGTAACCCGGCATAGACGATATTTCTTCTTTTACCTGTTGCCCCTCTACAATAAACATTGGTGCAATAAAATCGGATGGTTTCAAGACAGTCTCCGCCACCATTTCTCGGATGGCAGGCGATACTCTTAGTATTCTGTTTCTTCTGGTAAGATGCATATGTACAATATAAGTGGTGCAAAGGTACTTTGTTTCGGTACCGATTTGGGGTAACTGCCCCGATTGTGATAGTTTTTTGACGGTGTTGCTTATTACAACACCAACAAAAATGGCAACTGTTTCTCAACAATTGCCATTTTTAGTGGTGTGTAACAAAAATATTAAAGATGGGCGCGCAGCATCCATGCCATTTTTTCGTGTGCTTCCATAACACCAGTCAGGAAGTCGGCTGTGCCTACATCTTTGTATTTGTCGTTAATGGTTTCAATGTCTTTACGTACCTCGCGTATAATGGTTTCGTGGTCGTTCAGCAAACCCAATACCATCTTCATGGCACCTGTTTCTTCCTTCGTTTCGGGCAGGCGTTGCGATGTGGTAATGCTTGCAAGGTTGCCACCAGCAGCTATACCGCCCAACATGCGCGTACGTTCGGCTACATTGTCCAGTATATCGGCAAGCTCTTCGTATTGGCTTTCAAAGAACTTGTGCAATACGGTAAATGCTGGTCCTGTAACATTCCAATGACAATAACGGGTGCGTGCATACAACGCAAACTCATCGGTAAGCAAGGTGTTGAGAATAGTGCAAATTTCGGTCAGGTGTTCTGCTTCTATCCCTATGTTCGGTTTCATGATTTGTTGTTTGTGGTAAAATTATCAAATGCCTTGGTTATTTCGGCTGATAAAACTCATCTTAACATTCTGCTAAAAACAAATAGGCATTATGGTATGAGTTTCCATTGATTTGCGGTACATACGTATACTTGCGGCTACCTTTTTGGATATATTTGTCTTCTATCTACACACGAGCAACATGAGGAAGTACATAATACCTGCGCTGCTATTGGCAATATTGACTACTACCAACGTCAATGCTGCTTTATTAGTGAAAAGAACTGTGTCTACCGAGCAATGTGTTGATGCCCCACCAGCTACAGCTACCCCTACTAACAGCACTACTATGTGGCAAAAAGTAGCCCGACATGCAGCATATGCCCTTCAATTGCCTACAGGCCACAAACGCCACAATATGGGTGAGCTGCCCAAAGGCATATATATAGCAATGTGCATATTGCCACTGGGTTGGCTGGCTATAGCCATTAATTCCAACTTTACCGAAAATGAATGGATATTTGCCCTGCTTTGGTATGTATTGCTCTACTTGCCGGGTGTGTATTACTCTCTGCGGCAAATGAAACGCTTTTATGGCCGATAGCAGTGTGCTGTACTATGGTTGGTAGTACTTCATAGCCTCGGGCAGCAAGCTTTTGATGTTGGCTATACGCTGGTCGTCGCTGGGGTGCGTACTGAGCAGTACGGGGGGCTTGGTGCCTGTGTTCTGTGCTTGCATGTGCTGCCAGAAGGTGACTGCACTGTTGGGGTCGTACTTGCCTGTGGCCATGATGTAGAGACCTGTTTCATCGGCCTCACTTTCCTGACTGCGGGAAAATGCCAACACGCTCAATGAACTACCAATACCATATGCCGATTTGAAGAGATTGCTTGTTTCGGCAGGTTTTGTTGTCAATAATGCGGACAAGGCTACACCACCATATTCTACCAGCAATTGCTGGCTCATACGTTCGCTACCGTGTTTCAGCAGGGCATGCGAAATTTCGTGGCCTACTACAGCCGCCAGTTCGGCATCGGAACCAATGAGCGACATGATACCGGTATACACTACTATTTTGCCACCGGGCAGGCACCATGCGTTGGCTTCGGCATTATTAACCAAATTGAATTCCCACTTATAATCTTTAATAATATCTGACTGGCCCTTGCCGGCAAGATAGGTAGCCACCGCTGCTGTCATTTTAGCCCCTACACGCTGCACCATATCGGCC